>JAUSOA010000165.1 GCA_030656435.1 Acholeplasmataceae bacterium
ACTCTGTATCGCTATTTCTTCTGCTTTAATCTCTATTTCTATTTTCCTCAAAAATTCTTTATTATATTTATTTCTTAAAATAACGGTTTCAATAATAAAAAACATGTTAAGTATGGATAAAGAAATAGTAATAATTCCAACAGCTAAATTAGCTTCAAAAATGTTTATTGAAACTGCAGCAAACATAAATATATTAAAATAAATAATTGTATCTAAAGGCTTAAAGAGTTTCTCTTTTCTCATTTAAAATTCACTCAACTTTTCTCATAATTGGAAACACAATCACCATCACATACAACAACCCATAAAACCACAAGTCAACAGGACTCACCTCTACCATCTCCACCTGTTCAACTCTTAACATATTTTCAACTCTATCTAAATCAATTTCACTTGCTTTGATATTGTAAAGATTACTACTCGTATAAAATATCACATAATACTCATAATTCTCTTGACCTCTATTCATCTTATAGGGCTTTCTATAGATTTCTGCACTTCTTGCGTCCCCCAAGACATCATAAACCTCATTCCAGGTCACTTTCTTATCAAAGTTTGCTACTAGGATTTTATTATCTCTAAATTGTACAATCCTATAATCAAAAAGAAGAGTGCATGTAATCACTACGAAGAAGAAAATCTTTACTAGTAGTTTTTTCACAATACCCCTTCTTTCTCTAATTATTTATGCTTTCTTTCCTCTAATGTATTGAGTAGGATAAGGCATTAAAGCTCCCATCTCACTTGCTGAATTAATCACTACATAAGGTTCTCTTAGTAATAGTCTTCCTAAATAGACTAAATCACATTTATTTGATGATACTGCGTGATCTGCTAAACGCAAATCCGTGATTAAACCCCCACCCATGACAGGAAGCCCTGTTAATTCACTAATTTTCTTTGCTAAGTCTAGCTGATACCCAGGAAATGAATTAATCTTAACTAAGACATTACCCCCACTACTGACATCAATGATATCAATGCCTAAATCCTTAACACTATTAATCGCTTCACTAATCGTTTCAGGTGTAACTCCACCCTCAACATATTCAGTTCCAGAAACTCTTAATGCTAACACCTTTTCCTTTGGCCATACTTCAGCAATTGCTTCGACGACTTCTCTTAAAAACTTCTTTCCGTCTTTATATGCATCAGTTCTTAAATTGGAAATTGGTGATAAAAATTGGAAAACTAAATATCCGTGTGCTCCATGGATTTCTAATAAGTCATATCCTGCTTCATCGGCACGTCTTGCTGCTTCCTTAAATGATAAAACGACTTCTTTAATGTCTTCAATTGTCATTTCACCAGGCTTTCCATAATCATCAGAATAACTAACCGCACTTGGTGCTATCGGTTTATCGACTTTAGCTTTTCTTCCTGCGTGATTGATCTGAATTCCAGCGATTGATCCATTTTCATGAATGACATTCACGATTTTCTTTAATCCAGCGATGTGATCATCACTCCAAATACCTAAATCATTAACACTAATTCTACCATCTGGTAAAACAGCAGTCGCTTCTTGGATAATTAGACCAACTCCACCGATTGCTCTTGTTCCATAATGGACCACATGAAAGTCATTTGAAAATCCTAATGTGTTTGCACTATACATACACATTGGTGGCATGACCACTCTATTTTTTATGGTAATATTCTTGATTTTAAATGGTTCGTATAGCATGATAAATCCTCCTAACGCATCTTTTCCGTTTATATTATTTTAACATGAATGACCCTTCAATTATATAATTTCTTAAATTATAGAAAAAAAGCTTGAAAATGAATAGATTTCCTCTGAAGAAGAATTTCATCATTCTAGCTTTTTTATATTTTTCTGATTCAACTCAATCCATTTTTCCTTGAGATTCACTTTATTCTTTTTATCCAAGAGAATATATCTTTGAATGAATAATGCAGTGATTAAAACAAGTGGAATGACTGGTGTTCCTGGACCAAACCAGAATAAAACCACAGCACTACCAACACCAATCAACCATCCATTTCCAGAAATAATTCCCATCACCAAAAAAAGCATTGCCCACCCATGAAAAATCATATAACTTATCATCAGTGAGATTAATCCCCTTAAGCTTTTCATCGACTTGATAATCTCCCAAACCATCAAGAAAAACACCTTCCAAAATAAAAGAAATTTTTTCATAATCATGTTAAAAAAAGACAAACACAAAACGTGTTTATCTTTTAGTAACCTCTGGTTTTAACTTGCCTTGATCGATTGCTTCAGGATAAGGATATGCTTCTTCTCTCATTCTCTTATAGAGAACATAGATTAAACCACGGACAGTGTCAATTCTTGTAATGACACCAAATCCCTTTTCTCCTTCAACCTTAACTTTTTCACCAATTAGATACGTTTCATTGCTCCAAGCCATATGGATTCACCTCACTAGAGTATTATATCATAATTTTGTTTATTTACTTTTTGAAATATAACTTTTTCGTGATAATCCAATCGATTCAATTTGGATAGATTATCTAAGCTGAGCTGTTCTAGAATAGTCATGTTGACCTGAAATTTATAAAATGGCTGACATAAATGCATCCTAAGATTGACTGTTTTAGATGACTTAAGAAGCATAAATTCCCCTGAATGTAACTCACATGTTAACAATAATTAAAAATACACTAGATGTCTCGTGAACAAAAGGACTTGATGCTATATATAAGCAATACTAAAATAAGCAAATATTTAAGAAATATTGTCAGTAAAATATATGATAATGAGTAATCAAGCTCAAATAAGAATATAGGAAACTGAGATAAGATTTGAAAAACTGGGAAATTCAAAGAAATGAAAATCATTTGAAATACCCCAAAGAATACTATACAAATCGAAATAGATACATACGTATTTTTTGATATTAGTGCTATTGCAAAAAATCCAATCAAATAAAAAACAACAACAGACATAATGGAGCAAAATATCATTACAATAAAATTAACAACACTGAATCCATAAGCAGTTTGATTAAACAATATAATAATAACCTCAAATGGTTCATTTAAAGCTAGACTTAATATATACATCAATAAGAACATTAAAAACATAATGCTAAAAACAATGATAAAGTATGCAAAAAGCTTGCGAATTATTATACGTAACCTGGAATTTTCTCTACCATAGATAAATTTATATACTCCAGTTGATTGTTCATAGTTAACAATACTTACTGCTAAGGCTAAACCTGTTACGATTAGTATTGTTAGTACAAATGGTGTCAAATACAAAAGAAAAGTAATTGGGTCATTCAAATATCCAAAGAAATGAGATGTTTCAGCGTAGCTAAAATAGTCGATTTCATTCTCATATAGATATTTATATATACTCAATGTTTCTTCTAGATATTTTTTTTGATAAGTATAATTGCTATCATGTGTGTCTAGAGACTCAATTGCACTATTTATAACTTCAATTAAATCCATAATCTCGTTAAATGATTGATACTCCTCAATGGGATGCTCACGATAATTAAATGAATTCTCAATTTTTGATTGATATACATAAGAAAAAAGAAAAATCACAAGAAATAATCCAAAAATTAAGAATATTGATAAAGGATTTATTAAAATTCTTTTAAGTTCTTTAATCATATATTTCTCTTTTCTAATTGGTTATTGAAAAATGTGATTGCATCATCTACTCTATAGAAAGATGTTATCTTATTTTTACTTATTTCATCAAAAAAAGAAGAAATATCGTCTTTTTTAAGATATATTTTTAAACAAGTGTTTGACAATCTCTCACATGGAAAATTGATTGATTTGATAGCGATTTCTAAAGCTGAATTGTCTTCAAAATGAATAATATATAGTTCCGAAAAGAAAGTGCTATTGAAATCAAGATTTTCCACATCCCCATCTTTAAAAAGTAAAAAATGGTTGCAAACATCACTCATATTATTGAAGGCATGTGAAGATATCAAAATAGTTTTACCTTCACAATGAGCAATCTTAACTAATTCTTTGAAGAGTGTCACACCTTCAGAATCTAAAGAATTAGTTGGTTCATCTAATACTATTATCTCTGCATTTGCAGAAAAAACCAAAACTAATGCAAGTCTTTGTTTCATACCCATAGAATACTTTTTTACCGGTTTGCTAATATATTCTTCCATATTCATTGTTCTGATATACTTAGAAGCATTAATCAATTCTTGTTGTGATAGCAAGTACTTTAGATTATCTATACCACTTAAATAGTTATAAAAACCTGGTTGCTCAATTAACCCTATTTTCGAACTACTAATATGCAAATGACTGTACTCAATTTCTTTTATTAAAGACAAAATGATTCTAAAAAAGGTAGTCTTCCCACAGCCATTTGGACCAAAAAAACCAACGATTTCACCTTGATTAATTTTTAGATTTTTTATATTTAATACTTCTTTTCGTCCAAAATATTTTTTTAAATTCTTTACTTCAATCATTATTGATTTCCTGTCATTCGCTTATTTTTTGAGTATCCAATAGAATTGTGAATCCCTCACTATTAAATACTAAGGATATTGCGTAATCTCCACTCATCTCATAGAAATTTTCTATTCCATATTCTCGATAATCATCCACTCTTTCAATAACACACTTCAAGTGAATAGTTTTTTGATCATAATCAACTTGATATAAAAAATTCCCAAGTTTTTCATAATATGCTACTGCTTCTAAAAAACTGGAAAAAGGATGCAACGCTATGCTATTCCAGGTTATTAAACTGCCAGATGAGTAATAGTAATTAGTAATAAACGGAATCAAAACTCCAAGATCAGTTATTGTTGTGTAATTGGGTTCTAATACAAAAGTATTGTTTAAATCAATACTCAATATAAAGGGATATCCCTCATATACAAACATAAATAGAGAAACATCAGTATTTGTATTTGGGTTCACTAACTCGTGAGTAACGACATAGTTTGGATGAGTATAGACATAGTTTGTCAAAAATTCATCTACATTACTAACTTTAAATGTTGTCTTTACTCCAACATTATCAATCTCTATGATAAGATTCTCTACATCAGCTTTTGCGAGTTCAAATTTAATCTTTCTATCAAAAGAAACAGTGTAGATACTTGAATTATCATTACCCATCATTAAAAAGAATACTGTTACACCCAGAATTACGACACTAATATAGAATAATATGAGTAAGAATTGAGATTTTTTCATTTAAATTACCTCTGTTATAAGTTGTGCATTGTAGAGAAAATTTTGATTAGGTAACTGACTTGCAGGATAATATCCATAAAGTGATGATGACCATCCGTGATCCACAATAATATAATCAACTTGATTGTAATAGTGATTTGTTTTTTTCCACCATAGAATACCTGTAGTCTCGGTATAGGAAACTAGAAAACTCACATATCCTCTAGCTACCATTGTGTGATTGCTTACATTGAACATAACTGGTCTTCCATTTTTAGTTTCTGACTTAATGTTGTCTACCAATGTATATGTATTTGCTATGGTATTATTTGAATCAAACATATTGAATGAATATTGAAGTATGTTGTCGTGAACTGTATTTAATGTTCCACTTGTGTTTGTTATATATAGATTATTTCTTGACATTCTAAATATTGCACTAAATACATCTTCTGGTTGATTACCTATAGAATAAACATAATTTAATAATCCTGGTGAACGTACACTTCTATTATATACTTGAATATCATTTTTTACTGTTCCGTAGTAATTGATAATTTCTGTAGCAGCAACAATTGTACATGTGCCTGAAATGGTTGTTCCATATGTGTTTAAAAAGTGAGTATTAAAAGTACTTTGACTGAAATTTACTACAGGTAAGTTGTATTCCATGATGACTTGTTGATAACCATACATATAGTAAGTATAAACTGGAGATTGTGTGACACGTAAGTTATCTTTACCCGCATAATCACTCTCTATTTTTGTGATTACCTGTGATATCTGAGTACTTTTAATAACATCATCTGAACTCCCACCTCTCATTCTTTCCGTGACTTGTTTATTTGGAAAGAACGGGAAAAGCAAAAGCAATGATGCTGAAAACAACAATACTACAATAAGAAATTTCGATAATATTTTCATTATTAACCCTCCCATTAAACTAACAAATTTAATCTATAAAAATCTCAATTCTTACACTAAAATTTTATAATTTCTCAAATTTGCTGAATCATATCATGTCAAAAATTGAAAACCGCTCGAGTATATTCTTTGTTATCTTAAAATAATACATATGCTTGAAAAATATTCACTTATAAATACCATAAAAATACAAATCATCTATCCTTCAAAATCGATAAAATACACCACTTCATATTATATTATAATTTTGTTTTGATCATAAAAACAGGGCGTATATGTCCTAAAATACAAAAAAACACCATTTTACAGTAATTTGTGTCTTATTTTTATCTTTGTTTCTGTTTATTATTTTTGGTTTTGTCTTTCCAATTATATGATATTTGATATGGAAAATGTCCGCTTTCTTTATCTAAGTTAAATATGAAGACGATGATTACACTCATTGCTGTTATAGAAATCATTATAAGGAGTACAATTGGTATTGATTGATTTTTTATCTTGTACTGCTTGATTATTATCATGCAAATAAAATTCATCAAAGCTACAAACCATAATATGATTATCGCTAAATATAGACCTAAGTCTAACTCAAATCTGTTATCTGCTATTACTAAACCTATAAATGTAATCAAACCAGCAACCATAGCAAAAAAAGTGATATTGAGTTTAGCATTCATTATCCAGTAATTATATTTTTTCATATATCCCCCATGAAAATATTTTTTTACTAACTTTTTGGACGATAACTTTTTAATGCAGAACCAATTAAATAAGCTTTAGGTTCATCCTTAATATCCTTAAGGAATCTTAAAAGCTTTGCTGCTTCTTTACCTGGCTTTAACGAAAGTAGCGCAGATAAGTCGCTATGAAATAATGGATGATTATAATCGTGAAGATTCACTAAAAGTGGTAGTGCAACCTCTTCATTTTTTCGAATAAATCTATAAAATGATTGAAGTAATCTAGGAATTGATGTATATAAATCTGCACCTGTTCTATTTTCAAGATTTAGAGCAATTTCATACATCTTCGATGCTTGAAATTTGCTCATATAAAAAACCATTTCCTTGAGTTCACTATCCTCTTCATGCCAGTTAATTAGTGTTTCCAATAACCCTGCACGCCATAAAAATCTATGGGGTGACTTTTTATCTAGATCATATTCCTTAATAAACTTTTCTTTAATATCGTTTAGTAGATTTAAGTTGAGAGTCTCATATAATGAAAATATTTCTTCAGGTATATTGGTCTTTGTTTCCACATGGGTTAAATACCTGTAAATATCTTCTAAAATATTATCCTTTGCTTCTAGATATGCAACAAAGAGCGGCTTAATAAAGACATCCTTGGTAACCACTTCCATTTTATTCTTTTCAAAAAGGTAGGTGTTATAAGAAAAACAATCCTTTGATAAATTCTCTGTGGAAAGAATTGAAAATCCCATGCCACCATTTGGGTAGGTTCTATGTGTCGGATGACCTACAATATCGTTTCTGATATATTTGAGTTCATGAAGTGTCGGATTTGAGTTCACATTGACGTGATACTTATATTGAGTTAACCCAATCGCTAAATCATATAACGCATCAATTGCTACAAATAACCCCTGAAGGATTCCAAAGACATCGAGTAAAATCGCACCCTTTTCAGTTTGCTTTTCAGTTTCATATCTTTTAATCATTAAATCGACGTGCTCGAGCATTGAAAAAGAGGACTGCGCACGATAGCCGTGCGAGTTTTGAGTATCCTTTCTCGATTCGAATACAAACGATTTTAAACTTTCTAAGCTCATAGACTCTCCTTGATTTTTTGAATTAAGGTCGGTGCAGGAAGCTGCTTATAAATAGGACCCTCTAAATACATGACACCTAGTCTTTCCAAGGCCTCCTTCTGATCCTTTGTCTTTACATTTCTAACGACTAAGGCCATTTGGAATCCCTCTAACAATTCCTTCATTTTATGAATATATGAATTCCACTTCAGTGATTCCTTTTTTAAATCGATATGCAGTGCGTGAAATGGATATAAAAGTGCCATTTCTAAGGAAGTTGTATCCAGTGAAATTCCATGGTCAATTAATTCTTGAATTTGTTGAGCATATTGATTTCCGCGAAGCTCCATATCAAATTTAAGTCTAACAAATTCATAGGGAATCGCGTAGGTTTTAAATAAACCAAGAATAAATGGATTAAATGTAGGATCTACAAATGTTTCCTTCGAAATCGGTATCGTTAGCTTAATCAAACGCTCTGTCTGCTTTTCTAACTCTACTAAGTACTCACAAACTCTTTTGATATGAAATCTTTCAAGTTCAACCAAACGATTTCTCTTTTTAGCGATTTGAATTAAATATTTATTATCAATGGAAAGATTTAAGAGTGCGAGTTCACTTTCATATTGCCACACGCGATTTTTTTTGATATCGGTGATTTGATTGAAGACGACACCCATGGTCTTTTCTTCAATCGCGATATTTAAATGGTCGATGACCTGTTGTTCAAATAGCTCATCCTCATAGTCTCTATAGACAAAGAATATATATTTTTCTTCTTTATCTCTTTTCGCTTTTTCAAGCGCGATATCTAAATATCTGACTAGCTTTTCTAAATGCTTTTCAACAGTGACTACAGGATATCTAAGGATTCCCATATTACAATTGAATTTCTCGAACTTTAATATTCTTGATTCATAGATTTCTAGATATCTAAAATATTCTTTAACGATCTTAGTCACACTTCTGATATCGTTATAGGGTAATATAATCATTAATTGATTGAAATCATATCTAAAGCTAATTCCATCATTAAAAAACTTCTTTGTGTGCTGAGCAAATTCCTTAAAATAGGCGGTCATCTTTTCTGTACCATAGATGTGCTTCATGTTTTGCTCAAGCTCAATTAATAAAATGCTAGCCTTATCCTTAAGTAGACTTTCAAATTCTTTCGTCAGTGCGTAATAATTCGATAATCCTGTCTCTTGGTCTACAGTAGCCTTTTCAATTAGTTCCTTTGTGTCTTCGACTGCTTTTGTCTGATCTGAAAATATACTCATAACGATCACTTCATCCCCTATCTTTAAACTATATAGCTTTTCTAGGATGCTTTTTTCTTGATAACGATATAAGAGTTCTCTAGTCTCTCCACTTTTGTTTAAAAGCCTTTGAATGGTTTCCTTATAGATATTGACATGCTCATAGCTTACATCTCTTAAAAAGAGTTCTAAATGATAATGCTTATCGATATTAAATAAGCTTTGGGCAACACTGTTATAGCTTGATTTGGATTCACTTAGCTCTCTATAGGCAAGTATTGGTGCATCAAGTACTTTCGCGTAAAACCTGTTTTCTTTCTTTAGTTTAATTAATCTTTTTTCATCTAGAACATGTGCATATAAAATAGCACTCATCAGCTTTAATAAATCGTAATATTTACCAGGATCCTTAATCTCTTCTTCGAAGTGAATCGATAGTACGCCTTGATCCCCTAGGGGGTAGGTATAGACGAATTTGATATCTTCTTCATAATCATTTTGAGTGATGATATTTTTGTTCCACCTCATGTTTTTGGTTTCCTCAAAAATTTCATCACCAGTTTTTTGAACCTGTTTAATTACCGTATCCTCAAGCATGGCTTCTACTATTGTTTTATCATAAAGTCTTTCTTTTTTGTAGTGGAAAAAATTAGGAGATTCACCTTCTAAATAAATGACATAATCTTTAACCTTTAAATAGGTATCCACATGCATGAAAAAGACTCTTAAATAATCTCTTAATAAAAACTTTTCATCAATCATGTGTGAAAACTGAATCAAGTCATGTGCAATTTCTAAATGCTTTAAAATACTGGAATGTGAAACACCCTTTTCAGGGACCTTATCGATATAGATAACCTCTTGTATAGGCTTGATCTCTTCGGCTGGTTTACCCTTTTTATCTAAGAGTTTTTGTAGTGCCTTATATCTTTTTTGATAGAGGTCTAAGGATGGTTTATTGTCCATTTGACTATATAAATTGATAATCAGTTCATAGGCACGCTTTTTAAATAAATCATCTTTTTTATCGATTAATTCTTCATATTCAGCCTCTAGGGTTGAAGCCTTATGAAAGTCTGATTTCTTTAAGTAAACCTCTAGCAAGCATAAAACAACCTCTGCATGATCATGGTTGATTCTTAATTCCTTGAGCGCTTTTTTGATGACCTCATCAAAGCGCTCGAGCTTGATCAGTAATCTTAATTCTTCAATGAAGTATTCCTTCATCAAATCATAGTTATAAAGTGCATAAAGGCTATTTAAAGCCATTTCATATTGGCTATCCCTTTTATATAACTGAAATAATTCCTGGTGACAATAGATTTTGGTCTGATCAGGAACGACATCCTTAATCACTCTTAAGATATCCTCTAGATAGGGAAGTCCCAACGCTTTCTTATAGGCAATATCATCTAATACTCCTAGGTATTGCTTAAGTATAGGAAGCTTTTGTTTTCTAAGCTCGATATAGTATTTGGCTTCATCTAATTTATTTAAGTTGATGGCAGCGTGAATAATTGATTTTAAGATCTTTTCATAATAGGGAGTTTCAACCTGCTGTTCTAGCTCCTTATGAACTTTAATTCCTTCAGTAAAGATTAAATCGTAGAGTTCTAGCTCAAAGGAGATCTCAAAGTAATGATGAAAAGCCGCCTGATAGTCAGTATGACTAAGCGGTTGTTCTAAGAAGTCTTTAATAATCGATAGACTATGCGGTTGTTTGGGAAGCTTTAAGATATCACTCAGACGCAAGAGGAATCATCATCCTTTAATTTCATTATATAGACGGTTTGCAAGATTTAAGTATTTTTCTGCAAGCATTTTAAAATCGAAATGTAGCACCTCTGATAAACCAATCATTTCTTTTCTTAAAGCGACTTGATGCCACTGCAAGACTTGAAACATGCGGTAAAACTTGACTGCGTTTTGTTCTTCAACTCTAGCAGGTCTTCCTAAATAGACATCAAGTAATTCTAGGGCATCTTCAAATTGCACATTTCCAAACGATGCGATATCATAATAAAATTCGTTTAAGCCGGCATATTCCCAATCCAGTAAATATAACTGATTTTCTCCAATGACCATATTTGATCTTTGGGCATCGTTATGACAAAATACCTTGGGCTTATCCTGATGATCTTTTAAGTAGATATGAATCCATTTTTCCTTTAATTCTAAATACTTATCTGATCTGATATTGGTATAGGTTTCATATAGATTTAAGCGTTCGATTAATCCGTAATCGGACGCGGGACTTAATCCTGAATGGTGCAACTTCTTTAAAGATTTGGAAACACTTTCTAAATGGGGATGAAAATCAACTGTGGTCAATACCACACCAGGCACGAATTTCGCTGCCTTTTCACCAGTTTCTACATCAAAATAAACGGTTTCGTTATTTAAACCGAGGTCCTTAATAATTTCTAAATTTTTTAATTCTATCTTTCGATCGACAAATAGATTTCCATCCTTACCGATAATTCTAAATGTATACTCAACACCCTTAATTTCGATATGATAGGTTAAATGGCTCATCCCACCTAGCATTCTATTTAAAACCTTAACATCTTCTTCTAAAACATCAAATGCCTTTGCTGCTCTTTCTTGTATGAGTTTAGCGTGCTCCATATTTACCTCTGATAGAAGGTGACCTGTCCGTTTTCATAGATGGCGTAGCTTCTATGATAGTCACCAAGTGCGCCGGGGTTAATGAACATGATGTCTTCATCTACCATCAAATATCTTTCATGGGTATGACCGAAGATCACGATATTTGCTTCATGAATCTTCGTTTTTAGCTTTAAGCGATCAAGCCCAAACTTAACGAATTCCATATGTCCATGCGTGAGTAATATTTTAATTCCCTCAAAATCTAGTAATCTAAACCATGGAAGATTAACTCCAAAGTCATTATTCCCTTTAACGGTAATGATATGATACTTTTCATATATTTTAGGTTCAATGCACATATCACCAGCATTCAAGTGGTAATCGACATCTGGATGTCTTTTAATGATTTCAGCTAATGAGCTTAAATCTCCATGAACATCACTTGTGATTAATAATTTCATCGATTCTCTCCTTTAAAAGCTTTAAGGCATTTGCTCGATGTGAAATTCTATTTTTGATATCATCATCTAATTCTCCAAAGGTCTTCTGGTATTCTGGAACATAAAAGATAGTATCGTAGCCAAAGCCATGGTCACCCTTGATTTCATTTGCTATATATCCGTGAACTTCCCCTGAAAAGCTTTTGTATACACCATTAGGATAACACAAAACAATCTCACAAACGAAGTGAGCTCTTCTATTTTCAATATTTTCAAGTTCATTTAGTATTTTTAAATTGTTTTCGTAATCGCCATTTCCTGAATATCTTGCTGAATATATGCCTGGTCTACCATCTAGTGCATCAACAATTAAGCCTGAATCATCAGAAATGGTTGTTACATGATGCTTGTTAGCGAAATACTTAGCCTTAATTAAAGCATTCTCAAAAAACGTTTCTCCATCTTCAAGAACATCGTCTTTTTCATTGATATCTAAAAGACTTATGAGTTTAATCTCACTGTGGTCTAATATTTTTCTTAATTCTTTAATTTTATGCTGATTATGACTTGCTATGAGTATTTCTATCATTTGTAGTACCTACTTCCCTATATCTTATATTATTATATATTATCACATTTTTTTTATAGAAGTGTTATATTTGAATGTTTTACGATATAATAAAATGAGGGTGATCAAGATGAACAATAATAATGAAATCATCAAATTTGAGGATTTATTCAAGGATGAAATCAAGCAAAGAAAGATAAGACAAAATCCAGAACAAAATAAGAACTATGTGTATGCAATCATCGTGTATCTGCTGATTATGTACGTGTTTGCTACCGTTCTTTTTTTAGTAGCAAGAGAAATACCTTCCTTCAATCAAACCTTTACTGAATCTGAATTGATCCTAGAAAACATCTCAAAGGATCTAGGTGGAATTGCATTTATGTATTCAGAGGAATTTGAAATGAGTTCAGAAGAATATTTAGACAAAGTCAAAGCAATTGGTACTTACGAGATCTTTATCGTTGTAGTCAATATCAATAATCCCTATTATGAAGGACTACTGATTCGCAAGAATTCTGATACTGGGCTAGATGAACTGAAAATCGCTACCCTTGAAGGAATGATATCATTATATCCGACCATCAAGCAGTGGAGTGAGGATTTAAGTATCACGATCTATGAAGGCCAAACTCAAGAAATACCCACTAAGTTAACCGGACCAACGACACTCATTGTAGGCCCACAAACTTATATGAAGCACTTCACACTTGCACTACTTAATTTTATTATTTATATTTTACTGCTTCCAGCAATTCTTTACTTCCTAAAGGTTGATATCTCTTATGACTTCAAGGAATCAAAGGCTATGAGGGGACAATTCTTTCTTGCAGTCATTATCGGTTTTCTATATATCATTTTAGGAAACATCTTCTCTAATTATTTAACAGGTGTTTTAAGTAAAATATTTGATTTAGCTCCATCAGTATCTGTCAATCAAGAAACAATCGTTGCTGCACTTCTATCTAATGGAATGGTCCTAATGATTATATCTGCAGTTATCATTGGTCCTATCGTTGAAGAGTTAATCTTTAGAAAAGCAATCTTTGGAATGATTAAGTCTGATAAAACAGCTTTATTCGTCTCTACCTTCATTTTTGGAGTTATCCATTTAGTTGGTGAAGCATCGATAGCAATTGCGTTAGTCAGTGGTATTAGCTATTTTGTGATGGGATTTATCTTCGGTTATATCTATATCAAAAGTGATCGTAACATTATGGTTCCAATCACAGTTCATATTCTATCCAATCTACTCAGTGTGATTGGCGTATTATTTCTACTATAAAATACATAAGGAGAATTATTTCATGATTCCATTTGGAAGAGCTATTTGTTATTCGGGCTACAGAGAAAATCAAAGTCCTCACAAGCATATTTATCCCTCATATGAAGAGGTTCTAGAGGATTTGAAGATTTTAGAGAAGCATTTTGACTATATTCGCATGTATGACCCCTATATGCACGCCCAAACCGTTTTAAAGGTCATATCCGAACACAATATCAAGTTAAAGGTCATGCTTGGTGTAGAGCCATTTGGAGAGATATCGAATCCAAACTGCCCATGGGGTGGCTTGCATAGTGAAGCAGAAATTAGAATCAATAAAATAAAAAACTTTCAACAATTGGATTTACTTGCTGAGCTATGTGAAAAGTATTCAGATATCGTCCTTGCAGCATCTGTAGGAAATGAATGTACCTCGGATTGGCATTCTAATTTAATGGAGCCATCAACGATGGCCTCTCATGTTAGATATCTAAAGAAAAAAACAAAAACGCTAATCACTTTTTGTGAGGGTTCCTATTTTTGGGAAATGAAGGGTGAAGAGATTGCTAAGGAAGTTGATTTCATATCGATTCACTCCTATCCATTATGGATGAAGGTAGCCTTAAGTGAAGCTGCTACATATACAGTAGGTGACTACCTTAAAAATGTGAAGAAATATCCTGATAAACAAGTCATCTTTACCGAATATGGTTGGACTACAAAAGCCAATGAAAAGATGAATGCATCGGAAGCAAATGAAGAAAACCAAAAGCTTTATATCGATCAAATGATTGATTGGAGTGAAGAAAATCAAGTCACTATGTTTTTATTCGAAGCATTTGATGAGCCCTGGAAGGGATCCGATGATCCAACTGAACCAGAAAAGCATTGGGGAATAATGGATGTAAATAGAAAGCCTAAACTATACGCAAAAAAATATTTCATAGATAAATGATATGAAAAGCTCAATTCGATTTGTCGAATTGAGCTTTATTAGTTAATACAAGTTATTTTTATTATGGATAATTTATTGATTAAGCGTTATTATTAATATCAATATCTCTTAGTAATCCAATGCATAGGCCTAAATTATATTCCTTTGCATAATCTAATGCTGTTTTTTGTAATCTATCCTTTTTCATTGGTGTATCTTTTTCGATTAGCTTTCTTAAAACGATATGATCTCTATTGAGTACAGCTAAGGATAACGCCTGTTTTTGAACCAAACGTTCATATTTAGGAGTAATCATATAATCGGATAAATACTTTAAAATGTCCTTCTTATCGAAAATTAAAGCGGTGTCGATTGGTGTTTCGTATCTTCTATTATGGATATCAATATAGGCGTCACTTGCTAGTAACAAACGTATGGTATCTATTGTACCAAATCTGACTGCGTTAAAAATAGGGGATTCGAATTGATCGTTTAATGCGTTTGGATCTAAATTTTGATTGAGAAGAAGATCAATCATTTGAACGCTTGAGGTTTTTGCTGCATGGTGAAGAAGTGTATTTCCAAAGGTGTCTTTAATGAACCAGGATTGATTACCTTCCTTAAGTAGGAATTGGATAACATCGACTCTACCACCTGCAATTGCGTAATGTACTGGTAGCTTATCCTCTGAAGTCTTTTTGTTTAAGTAGGACCCCGATTCAATTAAAAGCTTAATCATGTCAATGTCACCCTTGAATGCAGCCAAATGAATTGGAAGTTCTCCAACTCTATTTTCGACATTCACGGTTGCAAATTTTGAAATTAAAAGCTTTGCGATATCAAGCTTTCCCTTTCTCGCACAGTCAAAAAGAGGGGTTTCCCCATGAGCGTCTGCCATATTGATATTGATATCTAAATCGAGAAGATACTTGATGACATCGAATGCTGATCCTAAGACAGCATAATGCAGTAAACTCTTCTTTTTTTCATCAACCATTCCAATATGTGAGAAATTCAATTTTACATATTCTAAATCATTTTCTGCGGCCTTGAGAAAAATACTCATACATTCACCACCTTCATCTATATTTTAATATAAATTAAGAAAAAATTAACAATTTATATATCAAATTCGATAATTCATCTGAAAAGAAGAACTTAAAATCAATATATTTTTGAAACTTATAGCCTTAGTGAACTAAGGCTATTTTGTCCTTTTTTTTAGCTTATTTTTTTATGTGAAAATATTTGAAATTTATTGGTTCTTATAGTGAATTCACTCGTTTTTTTATCAAAATATGTTGGGACTACTTCTTCTTCTCTCAAAGAGGTAAATCTATATTTTTACATAAAAAAAATACTTATCATCCGACAAGTATCTTTTACTTCTTGTTTACTTAACTGCTTCTTTTAGTAATTTTCCTGCTCTAAATGCTGGTGATTTTTGTTCTGGTACAGTGATTAGTTCACCAGTTCTTGGGTTTTTTCCAGTTCTTTTTACACGATTTCTAACTTCAAAAGTTCCAAATCCTGTAACAACTACCTTTTCCCCACGTCTACCTAATGTTTCAGATACTGTGTCTGTGAATGCGGATAGTACATCTTCAGCAACTTTTTGTGTAACTTGTGCACGATTTGCGATGACTGCGATTAATTCTGTTTTATTCATTTGATATCCTCCTTAAAGTGATTATATTTTAACAAATTTTTCATGATAAAGCAAATAATTGACACAATTTGATTGTTAATTGTTGGCTTTATAAAGCAAATCTTCTAAAAGTCTTCGCTTTTTAGATCTCTTGAGAGTAATTTAGATAATCCCTTTTCAATCGATAGACCATTGAAAATAATCTCATAGGCAGCATTAATCATAGGAAGCTCAACTTGTTTGATAATGGAAAGTTGATGCATCGCTTCAATGGTTCTAAAGCCTTCAATGGTTTGTTTTTGCTCGAGATAGATTTGGTCTATAGGTATACCTTGACCTACTTTTTTACCTGCTGTAAAGTTTCTTGAGTTTTCTGAGGATGCAGTAACGATTAAGTCCCCGATTCCAGTTAAACCAAACGCGGTTTCCTTTTTTCCACCCATGATCTCAACAACCTTAATGATTTCAACAATACCTCTTGTGATTACTGCAGCTCTAGCATTTTCACCAAGTCCAAGTCCAGTGCATGCACCAGATATGACTGCAATTGCATTCTTTACTGCACCTCCAACCTCACAACCAATTAAATCATTAGAGGTATAGACTCTTAAATAGGTATCATTTGAAAATATGTATTGAATTTCTTTGGCAAGCTCTTCATCCTTTGATGAGCTAACAAGTAGTGTTAGCATTCTTTGAATCACTTCTTCAGCATGTGAAGGTCCTGTTAAAACAACAAATCCCTTCAAATGAGCGCTATCAATTTCTTCCTCGACGATTTCGCTGACGCGCTTTAACGTGTCAGGCTCAATTCCCTTAGAGACATTGATAAAGACTGAAGGTTTATTTAATAATGGGTTGATTTCCTTTAAGACATTTCTAACTGCCTTTGTAGGCACACTTAAAAGAAAATAATTAGAAAAATTGATAATATCTTTAATGTTTGAGGTTGCTTTGACTTCATTTGGCAGTACAGTGTCAAAAAAGGGATGTAAATGATTGTTAATTTTTTCTACAGCATTTGGATTTAAATCATAAATTAAAACGCTGTGGCCATTGTCATGTAGCGTTTGACCGAGTGTGGTTCCCCATGCGCCACCGCCGATAATACTAATCTTCATGTTATGCCTTCTTTCTGAGTAGTAATTTGATTGGTGTTCCGGTAAACTCAATTTTTTCTCTTAACTGGTTATTTAAGTATCTCAAGTATGAGAAATGGACAAAATCTGGATTATTGACAAATAAGACAAATGTTGGTGGTTTGATCGCAACTTGCGTCGAATAATTGAACTGCGCTTTTCCATGATTATGGATAGGAGTTGGATTCATAGCAACTGCATCACTAATTAAATCATTTAACACGCTCGTTTGAACTTGCTTATTATAATTCTCATAGGCTAGGTTAATTGCTGGGAATATCGTATGAACTCTAGAATTATTTTTAGCTGAAAGAAAGACGACCTGTGCATAATCAAGGAACTTAAATTCATCTCTAATCTTTTCTTCCATCTTTTTCATGGTTTTATCATCTTTTTCGATTAAATCCCATTTATTGACAACAATAACAACACCCTTATGATAATCAGCGATATATCCTGCAACGTGCTTATCTTGCTCAATGACGCCTTCATTACCATCGATGACTAGTAATGCTATATCACTTCGTTCAATTGCTGATAATGCACGAATCACTGAATACTTATCGGTATTTTCATAGACCTTACCCCGTTTTTTAATACCTGCGGTATCAATAACGACGTAGTCTTTTCTATCTTTTTTAAATTGAGTATCTATGGCATCTCGAGTAGTTCCTGATATTTCAGAAACGATGACACGCTCTTCGCCTAGGATCGCGTTGGTTAAGCTGGATTTCCCGACATTTGGACGACCTACGATTGAAAACTGAATGACCGAGTCATCATAGATGATATCGTCTTCCTTCATATAGCTGACTGCTTTATCTAATAAATCGCCTATTCCAATCCCGTGGATTGAAGATACCGCGATTGGGTCTCCAAAGCCTAATGCATAAAATTCATAGACATTTGTCATTTGATTGACATCATCTATCTTATTCACTGCTAGAATAACAGGTTTTTCTGTTTTATATAGCAGTTTTGCAATATAATAATCACTATCCACAAGTCCATTTTTTCCGTCTACGACAAAAATGATCGTATCGGCTTCATCCATTGCGACCTGTGCTTGTGCTTTGATTTGGTTTAAAAAAGGAGCATCGCCAATGTCGATGCCCCCAGTGTCTATGACCCTAAAGTTTTTCGTCAACCATTCAGCAGTGGCATAAATACGATCTCTAGTCACGCCAGGTTGATCATCTGTAATCGATAGCCTTGATCCAACAAGACGGTTAAATAAACTGGATTTACCGACATTAGGACGTCCTACAATTGCTACCTTATAAGGCATAATAAAACCTACTTTACTTTTTCGTTTTTTTAGTCTTTGTTAATTCTTTTTCGAAGAGATCACCAATGGTAGTCCCTGAATTATCTTCTTTTTCATCCTCTAAATATTGTTCAAATGTTGCACGTTCTGCTTTTTCTAATACGCGGCGAATGGAAAGCTTTAAGTTCCATTGGTCTTTATTGACTTCAATGACAATCGCTTGAACCGTGTCACCTGCAGCAAAATAGTCTTCAGCCTTACCAATCTTCTCATTGGAAAGCTCATTGAATGGAATTTCTCCTTCAACACCTTGAACTTCAACCTTAATACCATCCTTGGAAACGGAAAGCACAGGAACCTTAACGATTTCGCCACGCTTAACAGTTACGTTTTTCCATGGGTTATCTTCTTTTGATTTCTTAGATAGTGCAATTCTTTCCTTCTTTGGATCTAATTGAATAATAGTTAATGTGACTTCATCACCGATTTTTACATTGTTTTCGAAATTGTCGTTTGGATTCCAAGAGAATTCATTTTTGTGAAGTAATCCTCTAACATCCTTAGCAACTTCAACGATAATACCAAATGGTAACTTTTGGAAAACTGTACCAGTCACTTCAGAACCAATTTTGTGTTCTTCATAAAATTGTTCGTAAGGAGTCTTTTGTAACGCCTTCATTGAAAGGTCTAAACGGTTTCCTTCTTTTTTAATGACCTTGACTTCAACCTCTTGACCAAGAGTTAACACGTCTTCGATCTTTTCGATTCTATAGTGGCTCACTTGAGAAATTCTTAAGAGTCCTACGACATGCGTAAAACGGATGGTCGCAGCATGTGCTTCAATCTTATCGACGATACCTTTAACTACATCTCCGGTATTGATTTGTTCTAATTCACCTTGTCTAGCTTGAATTCTTTGTTCATAAGCTTCTTGTCTTTCTTTTTCGAAAATTTGTTTTCTAGAACCGACAATGCGCTTTGATCTTCCCTTTTCAGTCGCTTCAATGATTTGAATCTCTAAAGTCTTACCCTTTAAAGTTTCTTTATCCTTGACTAAATCGTAATCTAGAAGACTGTAAGGTAGGAAAACTTCGTTATCCATGTAGCTTAAAACTAAGCCCTTATCTAAGACTTGTCTAACCTTAGCCTTAACTGTTTCACCAGTTTCAGCTAATTTTTGGATTTTTTCAAATTTCTCTTCTATTAATAATGGAAGACGTGACAAAAGAATCTGCGCAGGTTCATCAGTAATCTTTTGAACTCTCGCCTTAACTCTTTGACCAATCTTAATCAAACCTATAAATGTATCTGGTGCTGGTCTATCATAGTTATCCAGATGAATCTTACCTTCAGTTCTGTCTTGGATATCTAAATAAATCGTATTCTGCTCTATTTGAATGACTGTTCCTTCTACGATAGAGCCTACCTTCAGTAACTTTAACTCCATGTTAGTTCTCCTTTTTGTCGGTTAATTCTATGATTTTATTAACTACCTCATCAATAGTTAAATAAGTTGTGTCTAATACGATAGCATCATCCGCGATTCTTAAGGGTGATTCTTTTCGTGTTGAATCCTTTTGATCACGATTGACAATGTCTTCAATGACCTTTGATAAATGTGTTTCCTTACCTTTTTTGAGATGCTCCTTGTAGCGGCGCTTAGCGCGTTCCTCTACATTCGCGGTTAAAAATATTTTTAAATCGGCTTTAGGTAAAACCACAGTGCCGATATCTCTGCCGTCCATCACGATGTTGCCATTTTCTGCAGCCATCTTTTGTAATTCAACTAGCTTTTTTCTAACATATGGAAAGCTTGAAACTAAGGATACGTTATTGGTGACACCTTCACTTCTGATACCTTCAGTGACGTCACGATCGTTTATATAAATGCGATCGAAATCATAATGTATTTTAGAGGTTTCTAAAAAACGATATGACCCTTCATCATTTAAATTGATGCCTAGTTCAATTGCCTGAAGTGTCACAGCCCGGTACATTGCACCCGTATCAATATGTGTCCATCCCAATTTTTTAGCGATTAAGGAGCTGATAGTGCTTTTGCCTGATCCTGCTGGTCCGTCAATGGCTAATTTATACCCTGGCATGTTTTTCCTCCGTACATGATTAATTATAACATACAATTACTTCTATTTACATAAGTATTCTACTTTTTTGAACTTGAATTTGCATAAAGTTTTTTGACTTCATGGACCTTAAGTGGACGATACGCTCCGCGTTCGACCCCTTCTAGGGTTAGGAAGTCATAACGAATTCTAGTTAGCTTTTTCACTGGGTGTCCGATTGCTTCCATCATTTTTCTAACCTGTTTATTTCTACCCTCTGTTAAGGTGATAGAAATCAGAGTAGATTGTTGATCTTTATTGAGTTCAATTAAACGAACTTCCTTCGGAACTGCTAGGTAATCACCATCGATTGTAACACCTTTTCTGAGCTGCACGATTTTCTTACGAATGACAATACCTTCAACTCTTGCAAGGTATTCCTTTTCGATTTCATGTTCAGGATGTGTCATACGGTTTGTAAAGTCACCATCATTTGTTAAAAGCAGGATGCCTGCTGTATCAAAATCTAAGCGACCGACTGGATATAGACGAATATCTCTATGTTCCTCTGTTAATAAGTCTAAAACTGTCTTTCTGCTTTTCTCATCTGAGGTTGTTGAAACAAATCCTGTTGGCTTATTTAACAAAAAATAAAGATGCTCCGCCAGTTCAATTGGTTTGCCATCTACTTCGATTTGATCACTACGATTCACTTTAAAACCTAGCTCTTTTACAATAACACCGTTAACCTTGACGCGTCCTTCAAGAATAATTTCTTCGGATTTGCGACGGGATGCGATGTTTGCTTGAGCGAGTATCTTTTGCAGACGTTCCATTTATTTATCACCTATGGTATTATAACACACTTTTTATGAAAGTTAGAAAGCAATAACGAAATAAAAAAGAAAAAAATATGGAGGATTATCGCATTTTTTCGTACTTTTATACGCTTTTGACACTTGATTTTTGATTGTTAAGGAAGTTACTTAATAAAAAATCGCTATTTTATAGCAATCCATATAAAAAAGATACAAAAGAAATATATACTTTGCTAAATTTTTAATATCTTTATTATTTCGTTTATCCCACAAAACAAAAATCCCTTTCGTTACAAACTATAATTGTATTATAGTGTTTACACAATCGGGATTTATTCTTATATTGACTTATTAACTAAACTGTAAATTTTTATTTATCTCTTGAAACGTAAGATCCGTCATTTGTATTGACAATAATCTTTTCGCCTTCTTCAATAAACATTGGAACCTTAACAAGCAATCCAGTCTGCATAATCGCATCCTTCATCGCGTTCGTTTTCGTATCGCCTTTGACTCCAGGCACTGTTTCTCTAACCTCTAATACAACCTTATCTGGTAAAGCTACCCCAAGGATTTCTGTATTGTTATAAAACATAACTTCTACTGACATACCCTCAAAGATATAATTTAATTCTCTTTCAACTTGGACAAATGGAATTTCGATTTGTTCATAATTTTCATTGTTCATGAAAATATAAGTATTATTTTCTGTGTAAAGATATTGCATCATAATCTTATCGATTTGAGCGCGTTCAATTTTAGTTCCTGCATTGAATGTGTAATCAGTAACTGATCCAGTTCTTAAATTTCTTAGCTTTGTTCTAACGAACGCAGCACCTTTTCCTGGTTTAACGTGCATAAATTCGATGACTGAATATAGGTTACCTTCATGGACGATGGTTTGACCTGTTTTAAATTCGTTTGTACTAATCATTATTATTAACTCCCTTGTTGGTTTTTTGCCGTTTTAATTATACATGAATAAAATGATATAAACAATAAAATTGAGTGTTTTCAAATAAAAAAGGGTGAATAATTGATATTATTCGCCCAAATTCAGTAGATATGCAATGGCTTCTATATAGCTATCCTGCTTTTTACCCATAAAGCGTTTATTGACAACATCGGTTATATAATCTATTTTTCTAAAATCTTCTCTTTGATCGATATCAGATAAATGCACTTCAACCTTTGGGATTGTAATGATATCAAGTGCATCACGAATCGCGATTGATGTATGGGTGAATGCGCCTGGATTGATTAAGAGTGCATCATAGGGTTCATCCATTGAATGATGGATGACTTCAATGATTTCTCCTTCATAATTGGATTGATAAAATGTAAATTCGATATCAGGAAATTCGGTGGATAACAGATCATAAAGTTGATCTAGTGTCATCTTTCCATATAGCTCTTTATTTCTTTTACCTAGCATATTTAAATTGGGTCCATGAATCACTAAGATATTCATTGGTTAACCTCATTTTTAATATAATTTAGAATCACTTTAACGGTTTGTTCAACGTCATAGTTATTGGAAACAACTGCATCTGCGAAATCCTGATACTTGAAGTATCTTTCATCAAAGAGTTGTTCTAGTGTCTTTGTTTTAAGTAGAGGGCGATGATAATCGGTTTCAAGTCTTTCTTTGATCACATCTAAATCGGTATCAAGGTAAAACTTGATGCCGTTCATGAGTGCTTTGTTTTCTTTTTTGATAACAACCCCACCACCACAAGCAACGACTACCTGATCCGCTGGAATTTTTGTTAAGGCTTCAGTTTCAAGTTCTCTAAATTTGGCTTCTCCATACTTTTCAAAGATTTCTTCGATAAATAAATGTGCATCTTTTTCGATGAGTCCATCTAAATCGATATAGGTATAGCCTAAGGTCTTCGCTAGATTTCTAGCGATGGTTGTTTTACCTGATCCAGGCATTCCAATTAAATATATTTTCATTTTTCTTCCTCCTTCAAAAAGGATTTGATTAAGTCGTAAGCATCTTCACAAAGAGTTTCTGATAAAGCATCTAAAATCACTGGATTCATTTGATTCTTAAAAAATGTTTTTTGTTTTTTAGCAAGCTTTTTAGAAACACTTATAATTTCAGCTTTGGCCTCATCTAATGTTATTTTACCATCTAAATATTGATTTAGTTCTCGATATCC
>JAUSOA010000169.1 GCA_030656435.1 Acholeplasmataceae bacterium
TTCCTTATTTTGTTGATTTTTTATCCTTGAACATAGGGGACTACATACTAAAAAAGAGATAAGAAACGAGTGATGCTTGACTATCTTCATTGTAACATGAAAGCGCTTTTATAGCAAGAAAAAGAAAACAAAAAAAGCATGAATATTATCATGCATTTTAAGTCGTATAAAAAGTATTGAAATTCTAAATTTTACATATCGTTGGTTTTATAGATTGGGTCAAAAGCCTTGGCTAAAGCTCTATTAAATAGTTGTCTAACTAAATTAGGTTCATAATACTTGAAATTATTAGCAAAATCCGGCATTTCATCATTAATATCATGGTAAGAAATAAATAGCCCTGAACTTCTAGTAATCATGTAATTATTAGTATCTTCTTTGTAAAGTATACTTTTGTAAATATTATATCGATTATGCTCATGATCAACGATATATGCATCACCATTGTCTGATTGCTCAATATACCACTTTGCTTGTTCCTCGGTAACTAGGAGTTCAAGAATATCAATACCCGCTTCATTGACATAACTTACGCCCTTTGGGTTTGTGCTTGAGTCAACTACTAAATAAAAGAGAATATCACCAATCAATATATATTGCGCGAAGTATCTAACTAGATAACCATCAACAAGCTTAGCAATGTTGGGGTTATTCTCACTGACCTCACCAATAACTTTAACTTCTGCCCAAATATGTGGTAATGCATAGACAGTGAGAAAAAACGAATTCGGATTGTAAGGCATTGTACTAATATAAGTGAAAGATCCAACTCCAACATGATCCTTGTCTAAAAGACCATATCCGACTGGTTGTGATTGAAAATCAGATGTAGATTCACATCCGGAAAAAGTAGGTAATGTAAAAATCATTAAAATTAATAAAATAATTTTCTTCATTATTTCACTCCACAATTATGATTACATTGATTTTATCATATCAATAAGAAAATCACAATTTGTAGTTTTATTGATAATCAGAATCACTTCATGTGAAACTTCACTATGTTCTTTATATATTTTTAAGAAATTACTGTTTGGTTGATATCAGAATCAAACTTTTTCTTTCTTTCTAGGGCAAATACCCAAATTAAAAGTAAGACTCCAATAATGAAGGAAATCCCACTAAAATCAAATAATACAAGAGCATCGATACTATAGAGCAACCCTCCTAATAGGGGTCCTATAACCATACC
>JAUSOA010000174.1 GCA_030656435.1 Acholeplasmataceae bacterium
CTAGTGCTGGACCTACTGGTGGAGCTGGGTTAGCTTTACCTGCTGCAATTTGTAATTTAACGACTTTAACAACTTTTTTTGCCATGAGACACAACCTCCTTCTTTACATAAGTATGTGGTATGAATTTCATTCTTCCACTATGGTGTGCTTTCACACGCGATATAATTCTATCATTAAGGGTATGCTTTGTCAACTCTAAACTTTGTTTTTTTATTCGACGGTCGCACCGAATGGGAAAAGCGCTAACGTTGTGAGTTTAAACCATTGCAAACCAAAGGGAATTCCGATGATTGTAATACAGAAAATAATTCCAATACCTACATATGCAATCGCCATTTCCCAACCAAATAGGATAACCCATAGGATATTCGCGATTGGATGCTTCTCAAAATTAATTCTAACTTCTTTTCCAAATGGAAATAGGACAAGACCAGCAAATTTGAAGCATTGCAAGCCAAGTGGTATACCGATAATCGTAATGCTTAGTAAAATACCTAGTAGTAACCAAAGTAATGCGGCGATTAAGCCACCAAAAACAAACCAAATAATATTTCCTATCAATCTCATTGAATACCTCCTTAAACCATACTCATTATATCACATAAAAAAAATACCCAAAAATGGGTATTAAAGATTGAATGCTTAATTAGAATCTATTCCACATTCTTCTTTATCACATGATGCGTTTTCATCTTGATTATCGAATGCTTGAAGTGGGTTTTCTTCCGTCCAAATTTGATTTAAAGCTTGAACAAAATATTCTTTTTGCTGTGCTCCTGAAATGCCATATTTTCTATTCAAAACAAAGAATGGAACACCTTGAACACCAATTTGTCTAGCCTCTGTTTGTTCTGCTTTAACCTGATTCTTATACTTATTCTCCTTTAATATTTCTAAAGCTTCTTTTTCATTTAGACCAACTTCACTCGCTAGGCTTGCAAGTACTTGATGATCTGCTAAATTTCTACCTTCGGTGAAATAGGCTTTCATAAAACGATTGGTAACCTCGTCTTCTTTTCCAAACTGATTTGCCCATTTAGCAATCTGATGTGCATCAAAGGTGTTTGTCATTTGAATGATGTCATAATTGTAGGTAAGTCCTACCGATTTCGCGTTTTCTGTAAACATTTTAAATCTTTCCTTTGCTTGAGCAACAGTTGTTGCGTGCCCCTTAGCAAATGACTCATATGCAGTGCCCTCCATTACCTTAGGTGCATCTGGGTTTAACTGATAAGCTTTATAAATAACCTCTACTTGATTTTTATGCTTGAATTCATCAAGCGCATCCTCAAATCTTTTCTTACCAATGTAACAAAATGGACATGCAAAGTCTGACCAAATTTCAATTTTCATAGTATAATACCTCCGTTTTCAATCCGTATTATAGCAAACAAAGGTTAAAAAACAGTGAATATTGCTTTAGTTTTTTAATTTATTTAATATTTTTTGCATTTTTTTGCTATTTTGTCATTATTTTTTATTTTTCATTATAAAATGAGGTTGGAGGGATGCACTATGTACAAATACCATACTGAGTTACAAATGCATTTCAAGTCAATTACGCTATTGATACAAGATATGAGACGTTCTTTGGCGTTTTATGTTGATATTCTAGGGCTTCGTATCAAGTCACAGGAAGCGCGTAAATCGGTTCTAACTGCGAATGGGGAAGATCCGTTAATTACACTGATTGAAGATAGAAACGCGCTCCCAATCGAAATCACGCAGGGTTTATATCACTTCGCACTACTGCTTCCTAGTAGAAGTGCACTCGCGTTGGTCTTAAAGGAATTGATGGATAAGCGTTATCCAATTTCTGGTGCTTCTGATCATGGCGTGAGTGAAGCAATCTATTTAGATGACCCTGATGGGAATGGGATTGAAATATATCGGGATATCGATGAAGCCTTATGGCCAATGGAAAATGGAAAAATGACAATGTATACGAAGGCTTTAAATATTCCTGAAGTGATGAAGGAACTTCTTTTAGTAGATAGCTATGAAGTGGATCCAAATATGATTTTAGGTCATCTTCATTTTCATGTGGGGAATTTAAAGGATGCTGAAAACTTCTTTTGTAAGGCTGTTGGATTTCAGCTTATGTTTAGCTACATGAAATCTGCAGTGTTTGTATCTGATCAAGGATATCATCATCACCTAGGGTTAAATACTTGGAATGGTGATGCTCCCCTCAATAAAGAAAAACAAGTAGGCCTAAAGTCCTACGTGCTCTTTGTTCCGAAATCTCTTTATCCTGCTTTTTCTAGAAGACTTACTGAAAATAGGATATCCTTATTAACGGATGGAAATCAAAAGTATTTAGTTGATATTTTGAATCAAAGGATGATTATTGAAGTTCAATGAAGACAATCTCAATTCTTTAGAGATTGTTTTTTTTAATTACCAACATAAAATAGTGCAAATATTCCTAACTGCATAGGAATATATAATAAATTGATGAAGAAATAATTTATATAAATTTTCGCTAGAATTCTATTTTGATCTTGATTATTGATTTGTGCTTTTTTTATTGATCTTGTACAAAGATAGAGCAGGCCACAATATAAAATAATGAGAACAAAGCCAAGATAGGCTCCTGCTAGATAGGCAAATAGGATAAATGAGGCAACATTGAATGAATAAAACCAAAAATAGAGTATTGGGGACGCTTTTAGAAACGATGAATTTAAACGATTAGCAATCGCGTAAATTCCGATAAAGAGTAATGGGAATATAGCTGAAATCATAACATACCCGCTACCCCAAGAATATCTAAAAAAGGTTGGTATAATCGCCTCTAATAAGGTTGGGCCTAAAAGCCTTCCGAAAAAATTCAGCGAGGGTATCCCTGATAGACTTTGCATAATCAAAAAATATATAAAGAATACAAGCTGTAAAAAGATGACAAGACTATATATTTTATTCTTACTCATTGAAATTCCCCCGAATAAATTATTTACCTACATTATATTCTATTGAAATAAAAATTGGGTTAGGAAAATAAAAAAAGCGATAATTAAATCGCTTTTATGCTTCTTTTACGTCGTGTGCATCAAATTCAGTTGGAGTTGCACGTCCGAATAGATCAAGATCAACAACAAGCTTCTCTTGGTCGTTATCGACATCAACAACTTCACCCTTAAGTCCTTGCCATGTTCCAGCAATCACTTCTACAACCTTACCAAGTAAGTGTGTCCATGTTGGTTTACTAATGACACCAATCTTTAATAAGATCTGATTGATTTCATCTGGAGCGAGTGGAACTGGTTTCGTTCCTCCGCCTGATGATCCAAGGAATCCTGTAACACGTGGTGTATTTCTTACAACAAACCATGATTCGTCAGTTACCATCATTTCAACGAAAACATACCCTGGGAAGAGCTGCTTAATTTTTTCTTTTTCTTTTCCGTCAGCCTTTTTTTCAATGACGGTTTCTTCTGGGACAATGACTCTGAAAATAAAATCAGACATACCCATACTCTCAACGCGTCTCTCTAAGTCAAGTTTGACGGCATTTTCATAACCTGAATAGGTCTGAATGATATACCATCTGACTGTTTGACTCATAGAATCCACCCAATGAGTAGGTTTACGATCAATATGTTATAGACTAAGATGATACCTGTTAAAATGAATAAGAAAATTAAAGTACGTCCTGCGTGGTCAATAAACTTTGGAAGTGTTGGCCATG
>JAUSOA010000203.1 GCA_030656435.1 Acholeplasmataceae bacterium
CCTCTATTTTAGGCTTTGCATATTATGCAGCCAAATATACACATCAAAATGCAGGAAATTATAATTCATTTGAAGAAATAGATTTCGCTCCACTCTTTGCAGATGAAGTGTTTAGAAGTCATATTCTTCCAACCAATTTAAATAATCACTCCAATTTCTTACTTTCGAATATCGCACACAATTTGAAGGTTTATTCTGATGATCCAAGCATAAGCCAATATCTAGCCTTACCACAAGCTTATCTAGATGCATCACCTGAAAGCCAACTTTGGATGGATGAACTGAATGCACTATTAGGTTCAGTGTTTGATTTAGCAGCATCTTTCGAGGATTCTAATGTTTTAACATTATCCCTAAGAGATGTATTGCTATTTACATCAGATCCAACAAGCGCATCTATTGAATTAATTACACAATTCTCGAACTTAACTAAAGCAGAGGAAGCATTTGGAAGCCTTGATTCATCAGTTATTCTAAGAACTTCAATTAAGACTGCAATTGATACATTTGGTGCATCGACTTCAGCTTCCTTAGGTGGATACGAAGTTAAAGCTCCAGCGATTGCCCTAGATGGTGATATGCTAGGACTTGGTGTTTTAGTAGATTTAATCCACGGACTTGCAGTGATAGTTGATGATTTAAATAATACTTGGAACTATACTACCATTTCTGAAATGACTAGCGATCTATCTACGGATACAATCCTTCCTGCTTTCAATAACTTAGCAGATCAAACGCTACTTTCATTTGGTGAAATCATACTCCTTAAGGGTATAATTAGTGAATTATTACTCAGTGAAGAAGTTCAAGCATTTGGTGTGCAAACACTTAATGATGCACAAGAAGCAATGGTTATTCCAGCTGATTTCCTAGAATTAGCTCCAGAAATGCTTGACGCTCAAGGTGTCAAGGGAGAAGAAATCGGTAAGATATTTATCTCAATCAAAGCGCTACAGTTAGCAAATGCTGAAGAACTCAGTTCATTTGGTCCAAATACACTATCTGCTCTAATTGGTAGAAATGTTGTTGGTGGAATTGATGACTTAGACCGTTTCTTTGATTCAGGATTCATTTATACAATGTTAGATAAGGTTATTCAAATGGATGTATTAAGCAACTTTGCTAATGAAGCACTTTCTGGTGCGTTTGGTGATGCAAATATATCTATAGATTTAAGTCCACACCCTGCATCCTTAGGTAATGCTATTGACCATGAACCAATTGAAGTTGGCAGAGTGACTAAGCAAGAGTTTAGAAATATTATTGTTTCCCTATCCTTACTTGGTGATTTCTCTACCATTGGTATTGAAACATTTGTCAATATGGTCGATCCGATGGCCGCTACAGATGATTTCACTACATTCCTAGCATCTGATTTCATTTATGTCGTCCTAGGGCGTCTATTTGAACATGATGGATTTGGTGATTATGTAGGTGGTATGCTAGCTGGTGCATTTGGAGATGGTATTGATTTAGATATGGGTGCTCCAGTCGATGCACTTGGAACTACCGGTGTTGAAGAAGATATCATGACTAGAGCAGAGCTTAGAAACTTAATGATATCGTTTAATCTCATTGGACTTGATCAAGGCACGGACATTCAAATCCCTGCAATTTTAGGCATGATTGGTAAAAACGTAGATCCTATTACTGGTGATGATGACTTTAATAGATTCCTAAATTCTAAATATTTAGCAGATAAACTTTCAATTCTATTATTAGCAGATGCAGTCATAGAACTACTTGCAGCAGATCGTTTCACACCTGCACAGTTTATTATGCCAACAAGCTCTTATACAGTTATTGGTGGAAGAGAACGTTTAACCAATGATGAATTATATAATCTATTTAATGGATTAAACATTTTAGGATTATCAGAATTTGAAGAAACAAGCTTTGATATTCAACAAATAACTTCATTAACATCAGCGGAAATCGGAAGTATTCTCGATTCTTCATATCTATATGTTGTTATTGATTTAATGCTTAAGTCTGAAACCAGCCTAAGTCTTCCAGTCGATATTTATGAAACTTCTGGTGAATTTGATGGTATGGTTAAAAAGATTGAAATTATCAATGTATTTGGTGCATTTGCAGTACTTGGTATTACCAATCCAGCAGATATTGATATCAACGCAATCACAATCGCAGATATTCAAGCATTACTCGATTTAAATTCTACAATTATTGATCAAATGATATCTGATGCGATTGTTGATGCTTTAACATCAATTCCAACATCAGCATATAATGATGCTCAAACTAGACTTACAAAGGCTGAAATGAATAATTTAGTTCAAGTCTTATTGATTTTAGCTGATGGTGATGATCAAGAAACACTAGTAGGATTAACTCCAATTGACACATCATCCATTACAAGAACTAAGCTAAGGGATTTCTTTAATCTTGATTCTAGACTTGTGGATAGAATTTTGTCCGAAGCAATTATCAATTCAGGAATTTCAATTCACTCATTATCCTATGATGAAGCAAGTGATGTTGATGAATTTAATAATAAGCTTGATTTAAAGAGAAGTGAACTTGCTGCATTGCTCGATGCACTTGATATTTTAGATATTGATATAGATAATGCAGGTTCTATGGACTTAAATACATTTACACCTGAAAAAATAGAAGATTTACTTGATTTAAACTCTAATCTAATTTTTAGACTTGTTGGCGAAGGCATTATCGATCAAAATCTACACACTGATGAATCACTTGCTGTGGATACAGTAGATTCTAACTTTGATCCAGAAGCCCCAGGCTCTGATTTGAAGGTATCTGAAATGTATGCACTTGTTGCAGCAATGCAGGCGATGGGTATTACAAGCTTAGGTATGACAATAGATGTGAATACGATTACTATCGCTCAACTTCAAAATCTACATTATATTGGATTAGGAATTGATCCAGTTTTAGATACGCATCAATCTGTGATTGTTCATCGATTACTATCGGATGCTATTACTGGAGCACTTACTGTTCCAAGTGGTGCTTACATGGTTGGTTCAACTCTAGATTTAGTTCCTAATGAAATCCAAGGTGTTATCGGATCTCTACTTGTATTAAGTGGTGGTGACGATACACAAACCTTAAATGACTTAACTCCAGTGGATACAACAACACTTACTCCAGATTCAATTGAAGATTTATTAGATTTAGATTCATTGATCATTTATAGAATGGTAGCCTCAGGAATCATTGATCAAAACCTACACACTGATGAATCCTTAGCAGAGCTAGGTGATGATAACTATGATACACTCGCTATCGGAAGTGATTTAAAGATTTCTGAAATGTATGCACTTGTTGAAGCAATGCGCGTGATGGGTATCGTTAATCTAGGAACTGCAATTGATATCGAAGCAACAACAATTGCTCAACTACAAAATCTACATTATGTTGGATTAGGAATTGACCCTGTTCTAGATACGCACCAATCCTTGATTATCCACCGATTACTCTCTGAAGCAATCATTGGAGCATTAACAATTCCAAGTGGCGCTTATATGGTCGGATCTACACTTGATCTTAAACCTGAAGAAATTCAAGGCGTTATCGGATCTCTACTCGTATTGAGTGGAAATGATGATACTTCCACATTAAATGATCTAACTCCGGTCGATACAACAGTATTAACTCCAGACGCAATTGAAGACTTATTAGACTTAGATTCATTGATCATTTATAGAATGGTTGCATCCGGAATTATCGATCAAAACCTACATACAGATGAATCCTTAGCAGAACTTGGTGATGATAATTACGATACACTCGCTATCGGAAGTGATTTAAAGATATCTGAAATGTATGCACTTGTTGAAGCAATGCGCGTGATGGGTATCGTTAATTTAGGTACTGCAATTGATATCGATGCGACCACAATAGCTCAACTACAAGAACTACATTATGTTGGTTTAGGTATTGATCCAGTCTTAGATTCACACCAATCTGTAATCGTTCATCGATTACTTTCTGAAGCTATCATTGGTGCACTTACAATTCCAAGCGGTGCTTATATGGTTGGATCTACACTTGATTTAAAACCTGAAGAAATTCAAGGTGTTATCGGATCTCTACTCGTACTGAGTGGAAATGATGATACCAAGACACTAAATGACTTAACTCCAGTAGATACAACAGTTTTAACACCAGACGCAATTGAAGACTTATTAGATTTAGATTCACTTATTATTTATAGAATGGTAGCATCTGGAATCATTGATCAAAACCTACATACTGACGAATCCTTAGCAGAGCTTGGTGATGATAACTATGATTCACTCGCTATCGGAAGTGATTTAAAGATTTCTGAAATGTATGGACTTGTTGAAGCAATGCGCGTGATGGGTATCGTTAATTTAGGTACTGCAATTGATATCGATGCGA
>JAUSOA010000230.1 GCA_030656435.1 Acholeplasmataceae bacterium
TCAATCAATAGATATAAGAAGAGAACTATCAATTGCTGCAACCTCTATTGAGCATTTCCTAGAATCAGAAGATATACTACCTCTCGTTAGAGAGTATCTAACCCGTCGTAACTGCTTTTTTATCGGTAGAGGATTAGATTATAATGTATCCTTAGAAGCTGCCTTAAAGCTCAAGGAAATCTCTTATATACAGACTGAAGGCTTTGCTGCTGGTGAACTCAAGCATGGCACGATTGCCTTAATTGAAGAAGGCACTCCAGTCATCGCTTTAATATCAGATCCTAAAATTAATAATAATACACGTTCTAACCTAAAAGAGGTTCAAGCACGTGGTGCACATACCTTTAAAATTGTTATGGAATCCTGTAAACAAGAAGGAGATGCTGTAATTCTCGAAAATGTGCATCCTCTTTTAACACCGCTTGTGATGGTCGTTCCTACACAACTACTTGCTTATTATGCTGCATTAGAACGTAGTTATGATATTGATAAACCAAGAAATCTTGCTAAAAGTGTTACCGTTGAATAGGGGGAATAATCATGGGTAAATATTTTGGAACAGATGGAATACGTGGTATTGCATTTGAAAAACTAAATAGTGAACTGGCTTTCCGAGTTGGACAAGGCATTGTCCACACATTCAAACCTAATCAAGTCGTTATTGGTATGGACACACGTGAGTCCTCACCAATGCTTGCTTATAGTATTGCAAATGGTATTTTATCACTTGGAGTTGATGTATTATTTGCTGGAGTTGTATCTACACCAATGGTCTCACACTACTCAAAACTTAAAAATATCATAGGAGTCATGATTACTGCATCCCATAACCCTTTTATGGACAATGGAATTAAGGTCTTTAATAAAGGATATAAATCTGGTGATGCTGATGAACTCATTATCGAAGAATTTATGGATCATGGTGAAATTACTTATCTTCCATTTGGAAAACTATCGCTCTCCAATGATATTCATGATGAATACATAAAAATCTATGAAAATCTAGCTCTTCAGTCAACCAATAAGAGAATTGGCTTTGATAGTGCAAATGGTGCAAACTATTTAATCTCTAAAGAAATATTCGATAGCATATCACCGAATTCAATTCAAATATCAAATCGTCCAAATGGTAAAAATATTAATTTGGGCTGTGGATCTACACATATGTTCGCTATTCTTGATTTAATCAAAGAAAATCACCTAGATATCGGATTTAGCTTCGATGGTGATGGCGACCGTATCATGGTCGCTGACCACAATCTTCGCATTTATGATGGTGATTTAATTATCTATATGATTGCTACTTACTTAAAGAAGAAGAATCTCTTAAATAAAAATACTGTAGTACTTACTAAAATGAGTAACCCTGGTATTCTAAAGGCACTATCTGATCAAGATATTTCTTATACATTAACTGATGTTGGTGATAAATATGTATTCCATGAGCTCTACACCAATGACTACACCATAGGTGGAGAATCATCAGGTCATGTCATTTTAACTCACCTACTTCATACCGGTGATGGTTTACTTGTAGGAATCTATCTTTTAAAGATTCTAGAAGAGTTAAACATGTCACTTTCTGATTTTGTCAAGGATGTTGAACTCTATCCATTCAAGCTTACCAATATCAAAGGTTTAGATAAATCCGTACTTTCTCTTGAATCCGTAAAATCAAAAATCATGTCCATTCAAGAGCGACTTGGGAATCATTCCTTACTTTTAGTCAGAGCGAGTGGTACTGAACCCTTAATTCGTGTTACAATAAGTTCGAAGGACGAAAGACTTGTCGAATCACTAACAGAAGAACTTGTTTCATATATTCAAATGGAGGGTAGAAATCTATGAAAAAATATGCTTTAATACTTGCTGCTGGTAAGGGTACACGTATGCGTACAGAAATGCCTAAATGTGCTTATCCAATTTTGAAGAAACCAATGATTTCTTATATCATTGAAAACATTGAAAAAAGTGCTATTGATGATATCTATGTCATTGTTGGTCATAAGAGAGAAGTACTAGAAGATATCTTAAAGGATAGAGTTAAATATGCCTACC
>JAUSOA010000239.1 GCA_030656435.1 Acholeplasmataceae bacterium
GTTGCAATTTCTGGATGTCCATAAACAGCATTTGGAACCTTTGAATAATCTAAATGTGCTTTTTTATTGCCCATAATGTATTCAGCAGCAACGATACCTTCTGCAGATGCTACATGCGCGAGCATGTATTTACCATTAAGATCACCAATCGCATAAACACCTTTGACGTTAGTTTCTAGATGTTCGTTGGTTACAATTGCAGCTTTATCCATCTTCAGATTTAAGACTTCGAGTCCATTTGAATTGGGTCTCATACCAACAGATATTAAAACTGTATCAGCCTTCATAACTGTATCTTTTCCATCAAATGAATAGGTAACTTCATGGTCTTTAACGGATTTGACTTCTGCATTTGCAAATATTTCAATTCCATCGCGCTTTAATATTTTAGTGTAAGCATTTCTAATGTCATCATCCATCATTGGAAGCACTCCATCAAGTTTTTCGATAATCGTAACTTTAGTCCCAAGCGATGAGAAAATGGTCGCGAATTCTACACCGATGACTCCTCCACCAATGATTACCAAGCTTTTTGGTGCATCCTTGATTTGAAGAAGTTCTCTTGATGTCACTGCAATACCCTTTTCATAGGCTTCTTTTAAGCCGGGAATCGGTGGAACGATTGGACTAGCGCCAGTAGCAAGAATTAAGTTCTTGGTTTCGAGTTTTTCACCGTTAACTTCCACTAAGGTAGGTGATATTACTTTTCCGAGTCCAGAAAAAACTTCTACACCATTTTTTTTAAGTAATCCGCCAACACCAAGGGTTAATCTTTTGACTACCGAATCTTTTCTCTTCAGCATTAATGACCAATCAAAGGTCACATCTCCGCCTAAAACGACACCATAATCTTGAGCATGTAAGATAGTTTTGTAAACCTTAGCATTTTTCAGTAATGTTTTGGTTGGAATACACCCGTGATTTAAACAGATTCCTCCAACAACTTCTTTTTCGATTAGAGCGACCTTGGCACCAAGCTGTGCTGCTTTAATTGCAGAAACATAACCACCTGGTCCACCACCTAAAACGATGATATCATATGTCTTCATTTATAAATCACCTCAACTTAATAGTAACATCATTGGGTCATTTAATAAAGACTTAATCGTATTTAAAAATCTTCCAGCCTCTGCCCCATCGATGACTCTATGGTCAACAGCTAGTGATAGAGGTAGCGTATATGCAACTTTGAGTTCTCCATCGATAACGACAGCTCTTTGACTAATCTTTCCAACACCTAAAATACCGACTTCTGGATGATTAATAATTGGTGTACCATAAGCTACATCTGCAGCACCAAAGTTTGTAATTGAAAATGTTGTATTTTGTAGCTGAGAAAGTTGAACCTTTCTAGCAACTGTTGCATCAGCAACGCTTCTTAATTCCTTAGCAAGCTCTAAAATACTCTTTTTGTCTGCATCCTTAATATTAGGAACAATCAGTCCATCAGGAGTGTCAACAGCCATGCCTAAATTAATAAACTTTTTGTAAACCATACGATCGTTTTCTTGATCGAAGCTTGCATTGAAATTTGGGAATTTCTTTAAAGCAAGGACAGTAGCCTTCATAATGAAAGCCATGTAAGTTAATTTGATATCTTGAGCAGCTGCCTGTGTTTTAACCTTATCTCTAAGTTCTACAAGCTTATCAACAATCACTTCATCCATTAAAACGGTATGAGGAATGATTTGTTTAGCTAAAGTCATACTCTTAACAATTGCTTTTCTAAGCTTAGTAATTGGCACATACTCTACTTCACCTTGTACCGATAGTGTTACCTTAGGAGAAGCAAACATTTGTTCCTTACTTTGGCCTTGTGAAGCCACTTTTTGAATGTCTTCCTTCATTACTCTGCCATGCTCTCCAGTTCCTTTGACCTTTAAA
>JAUSOA010000097.1 GCA_030656435.1 Acholeplasmataceae bacterium
AAGAAAATGGTGGTTCTATTGTCACTGATCTCAATCAAGGCTATAATTGCGCAGTTGTAGCACCTACTGCTCCAACTAAACTAGTTAACACATTTGGTGGATGGTATAGTGAGGTCGCATTAACAACTGCTTACACATTCACAACTATGCCAGCCAATAATATTACACTCTATGCGAAATGGACAGTGAATAACTATACAATCACCTTTGAAGAAAATGGTGGAACTGAAGTGCCAGATATTACTCAGGCTTATTTAAGTACTGTTACAGCACCAACAGCTCCAACTAAGCTTGGGTACACATTTGTAACATGGTATTCAGATGCTTCACTAATTACTCCATATACATTCACTACAATGCCAGCCAATAATATTACACTCTATGCAAAATGGGATTATAAAGAATATGCTATCAATTATGTCAGTGCAATGGGAGATATTCCTTCAACAATGATTAAAGCATATAGCCCAATTGTATTGGTTCCTAACCCTGCTAGCCCTGGCTATAATTTTGAAGGCTGGTATAATGATGCCTTATTTATAGAACCTTTCATATTGACAGTCATGCCAGAAGAAAATATTACAATTTATGCAAAATGGAGTGCAACCAACTTTACTATCAGTTACGAAACCAATGGTGGTTCCTTAATTGATCAAATAATTGTTCCATATAATCAAGCAATTCCTGATCATGGTACACCAGTTAAGGAAGGTTTTGTCTTCGTAGGCTGGTTCTCTGATCAATCATTAACAACTCCATTTGTTACAACAGTCATGCCATTAGGCAATCTAACACTCTATGCGAAATGGATTATTGATGATGGTTATGACATGATTTCGACAATCCTTGCTCAAAATCCAGTAAACGTAAAGGTTAAGGGTGTTGTTTATTTCAAATTCCCAAATCCAATGAACCCAGGATTCTATCTATATGATGGAACAGGATTCATATTTGTGCTTGCTCCAAGTACAGGATTATCAGTCGGTGATGGAGTTGAACTCGAAGGTAATTTTGGCTATTTCGAGTTTGTTCCTCAAATTACCAATGTGACTAATTTGATTGAAAACACAAGCTTTACTGTTTTACCTGAAGGCATTGAAATGAGCTTAGCTGAACTCAGTCAAAGTTCACCTGATAATAAATATTTATTTGGACAACCAATTATCACGAGCGGTATTTTACAAGCTAATATGGGCAGATACTTCTTATCTGTTGCGGGAAGTGAATCTGCTGTAGCAATCAATTATAAATCAGTTGATCCAATGAATGACCCATTCGCTTCAAAGATTGGTTCAAAGATTACGTTACGTGCAATCATTCACGGTGTCGATCCAATGATGGAAATATGGCATATTCTATATGATCCAACATCAGCCATTGAAGAAGTCGTCTTAACAGACCAACAAAAGGTTGATGAACTCATTCAATTTGGTATCAATCAACTTGACGGAAAAGAATTCTACAGTACTCAAACTCTTGAATTACCTTCAGAAGAGCCAACCTATGGTGCTATATTACACTTTGAAACCATCGGTGTAAATGCTTCGTATTTTAATGTTTTTACGGGCAAGTTTATAGAAACTGATATTCAAAAAGAAATTATTATTCGAATCACAGTCACAATAAATTTAGTTACAGAGACTGTGGATGTAACCATCATTTTATTACCAACAGAAATACTTTCAATAGCTGAGTTTTTATTGCTCCAAGATATGGATTATGCGTTAGTCACTGGTATTGTAATCTTCTCATTTGAAGAAATTGAATTATTGATCATTGCAGATGAAGATGGAAACATATTACCTGTTCAATCTGATGGAATTGCATTCTATGGAGACCGCATTATTGTACATGGATACTTCTATTTAATGGAAGGAATAGTTCTCATGTCAGGTGCGGAAAATACTGTTGTAGAAGTCATTGAAGAAAATGTTCCAAATCCAATTACTCCTATCTCTTTAACTATCAGTCAATTCAATGACCTAGATGCCAATAACCCTCTTTATTGGGCGAAATACATGGAAGTTTCGGGTGAACTCGTCTATGATGAAATGAGCCATCAATTCTACTTAGATGATGGTGAAGAGACACTTAACATAATGATATTTGATTACTCTATTCATGATATGCTATCTCCATTCATTGGCTTTGATGTTGTACTTAGAGGAATTACCTTACCACAATTTGACGGTGAGCCAATATTAATGTTTATATTTAGTGGTCAACCAGAGGATATCAGTTTTAATTATACAGATCAAGAATTGGCAGACCTATTAGCATTAATGTTACAAGGTTATCTTGAAAGCATGACATTCTATCCTGGACAAATCGTTGATCTTCCTTTAGAGCATCCAATCATCAATCTTTTGGTTGTTTATTCAGTAGCTCTAGAGGACGAACACTTATTTGATATCCTAACCTATACAATCAGTTCAATGATAGAAGAAGAATTGTGGATAAGCATATTTGCTACCATCACGATTAATGATGCTACTGCAATTTCAGACATAGAATTGCATGTTGTACCTATTGAATATCTCACTATAGCAGAATTCCTTTTACTAACAAATGAAGATATGCATTATGTCAAAGGAGTTATCGTTTTGATTATTGAAGACCAAATGATTATGATTGCTGATGAAACTGGTGTATTATTATCGGTATCTATAAATCCAGATATTCAGTTGGGTGATTTAGTCATTCTCTATGGTGGAAAAATGACAACACCTGATGGAATGATTATATTAGCAAACAATCCAGCCAACACCGTTGAAGCAATCCTTGCTACAGGTCAGGAACATCCACTTACACCAACTCCAGTGACTATTGTGGACTTCCTAGACATAGATTATTTAGATCCACAGTATTATTTAAAGTACTATCAATTAGAAGGACTACTTGTCAAGGAACCTATGTCTGGAATGTTTATGATTACAGAAGGAGATTTATATGTTCCTATATTTGCAGTAACTCCAGAAGCTATCTCGGCTCTAGAAGTATTTAAAGGACAAGAAGTTAAGATATCAGGTTTATCTCTAGTGGTTTCAGATGGTGGAGGGAACTTAATACTCGTCTTCATTAACTATCCAGGGGAATTAAGCATCCGCTATAATGATGAAGAGTTGGTGGCTCATGTTGCAACTTTATTAAGTTCATATTATGACAACACCATATTAAGACCAGGAGCAATTCATAAGCTTCCCACAACCTATAAGCCTTTCCAAGTTAGCATTTCATATGAAATTATAGGCCCAAATGCAGCACTATATAATCTAAGCACAGGACTTATTTCTGATACCATCACAGAGATTACTTTAATTGGTATAAGAGCAACCATCACGAAAGGTATTGAAGTAGAAGTTGTTGAATTTGATTTAATCGTTGAACCAATAGAAACATCTACAGTTGCTGAATTTTATGCGGGTGATTTCGATGAACTATATGTAATTAGAGCCATTGTTGTTATGTCACAAATGTTTGATGGACCAATCATACTTGCTGACAGCACAGGTCACATGTTCGTTGTTAAATATTTCGATGTTAAAGTTGGCGATGAAGTCATCATTCAAGGATATAAGAGAGACCATGAAGGAATCACCTTAATTTGGGATGAAGAAACAACGATTCTACTCGAAATCGTATCCGAAAACATTCCAAATCCAATGACACTTCACCCATATACAATAGCAGGAATCAATGCTATTGATATGACAGATCCATCAAATTGGGGACTATATGTAGAAATTTCAGGCTATGTAACTATTTACGAAGACTCATTCTTCCCACTGCTTACAGAGTTTATTGATGGTGGAGAGTTTATCGCTTTCAATCCTATGTATTTATTCATGGATGGTGGATCTCAGGTTATGATGCATAACCCACTTGAATCCATTTATATGTATGCTGGCTATCAAGTAGTCATCAGAGGATTCTTGTTCCCAACATTTGATGATGAAGATCCATATGCTCCAGATCGATTAATCATGGTAACTAGTCCTTATGAATTTGAACTTGCATATGAAACAGACCAAGATAAGATTGATGCATTAATAGAATTTGGAACTTATATGCTTGACAACAACATATTTAGACCAGGTGAGGTATTGATGCTGCCTGAATATATTCCACTACTAGGAATTAGTATTACTTGGGAGTTCGTCGGTGCGAACGGTTATGCCATTGATTTAGCAACAATGACCCTTTTAGATGTAGAAAATAATGAGCTTCTTGAATTTGAAGCAACCATAACTATTGGTGAATTAACTGTTACTCACATATTTGTTTTTAACCTACAACCCTATCCAATCATTATGATTGAAGACTTTTATGGATTACAGGAATGGGAATTTGGAAAGCTGCAAGTTATAGTTACAGAAATTATTGATTATTATGGAGTTGTTTTTGGAGAACTGGGTAGCAATTTATATTTATTTGGATATGGATTTCAAGGATTAAGTGTTGGTGATGAAGTGATTTTGTTTGGTAGAAAAGTGTCATATGATGGCTTTGTAAAGATAAGTGGTTATTCAGATGATGCATATTTTATACTACTAGACACAGCGGTTAATAATCCATTAATTGAAAGAGAAACAACACTTGAAGAACTTGCAACAAGTGATACTGAATCAATGAATCTTCTTTATTACCATAAGGTTCAAGGACATCTTATTTATGATGATTACATGATGGAATACTATTTAACGGATGGACTCAATACTATTATGCTTTTTACAGCAAACCAAGATGTATTTTATGAACTTGGAGGCTTTATCAATAAGGATGTAGAGATTAAACTATTCAATTATGAATTTTACTACACAAGAATCGGGCCTAAATGGACAGGCTTAGTTGTCGAAGGTGTAGATATCATTCAAGAAATTATATTTTCAGATGCACAAATTCTTGAAATCATGATGAACTATATGAAAAATGAAATGAATCGGTTCTATAAAGATAATTTAACCTATGCATTTTCATTGACTCATCCTATTTATGGAGGAACCTATAGTTTAGAAATTGATGTTTTAGATGCTGCTTTGGCAACTTTATTAGAAAATCAAATTACATTTGCATCTTCGATAGAAGATTATATGGTAACAGTGCATATTACTGCAACCTATAACAGCCTTGATTTAGTCGGAGAATATGACTTAAATGTTATTGCTTATGATGATCCAATGAGCACATACAATCCTGGCTCTATGGGTATAATCCCAACTATAGATGATACAGTACCTATTGGAACTTTTGGTGGGTTCAGAGTGACTCAAGTAGACCGCCAGCTAGATTGGTTCGGAGGAGCAAGTATGGTTGTTGATCTTGATTTCCCATACCCACATGAAGTTGGTGCTAATTATTATACACTTCAGTACTATGATTTCATCACTGAGTCTTGGAAGAATCTAACTATTTATGGAGATCCTCTCGTATCATATTGGAACAACTTCAGCTTAAAACTTACTGAAGGTATGACACTTCGATTAATTACAGACACTGGTTTGGTATCCAATAGTGATTCCTTTGCAGCAACTTATATTGATA
>JAUSOA010000252.1 GCA_030656435.1 Acholeplasmataceae bacterium
CATGCGCGCTTTTTTCAGGTATTTCTATAAGGATAAGGTATTTACAATCGCGTTTATTTTCGCGGTTGTTTCAATGTTTATTATTACACCTTCTCCTCTATATTTAGGCTATATTAACTACAAAGTCTTGATTATCATGTTTACATTAATGATTGCTGTTGCAGGTTTCTATGAAACACATTTCTTTGATTATGTAGCTACAAAGTTAGTCATTCATTTTCGAAGTATTAAATGGATAGGCTTAGTCATTATCTTAACAACCTTCTTTCTAGCAATGCTTTTGACTAACGATGCAGTGCTACTCACTCTAGTTCCCTTTGCGATTTTTATAACAAAGCATACCAAGACTGAAAAATATGCAGTGATTATCATTATTTTGCAAACCATAGCAGCCAATATGGGTAGTGCTCTGACCCCAATGGGTGACCCACAAAATATTTATTTATATGCATACTATGATATCCCATTTCAAACATTTCTACTTGTCACCCTACCTATTACTGTGATGGGCTTTATTTTAGTCAGTACAACCGCTTTAATTAGAATTCCTAGGATATCTTGTGAGCTTAACATCGTGGCACCAGTTGTCAACTGGAAAAAACTAATCCTTTATGCATTGATACTGATTAATGCGCTTTTATCAGTGCTTCGAATTGTTCCTGAGTTTTATACTTTGGGTGTGACACTGATTTTAGTGATGATCTATGGAAGACATTTATTAAAAAGAGTTGATTATACACTCCTACTCACCTTTTTATCCTTCTTTATTTTCACAGGTAATCTTGGACAAATGGATTTTATTAAAAATAGCATTGAAGGCTTTTTAGATAGCAGGTTATCTGTATTCTTTACTGCACTTATTTCTTCTCAATTAATCAGTAATGTTCCTGCAGCAGTTTTATTATCCACATTTACAAAGGCAGAATTTTATAAACCGTTATTGCAGGGTGTTAATATTGGTGCGATGGGAACGATTATTGGTTCTCTTGCTAGCTTAATCACTTTTAAATACATCCTAAGAGAATACCCAAAGGAAACAAAAAACTACTTACTAAACTATACCGTCTTATCCATCATCTTTATCATCATCATTTCAATCGTTACCCTATCACTTCCATAAAAAAAAGCCGTCTGGCTTTTTTTATTGATTCACTGTAAAAAATCTCCTTAGTATTTCGACTAGTAGATCAGATGTATTCTTAGAATAGGCAATTTCTCTAGCTCTTACTGGTCTATCTGTAATTATTCCATCCGCATCCCTTGAAACAACTTCTTCAATTTTTTTATCGTCATTGACTGTCCAGACATAAACCTTTTTATTATTGTCGTGAATCAGCTGAACAAAGGCTTCATTTCGCATGAAAAAGAATTCAGAGAACCCAAAGTAATCAATATCCTTTGCTTCTGCCAATAGCTTAATGTCTCCATAAAAGGTTGAGACTAAAAGTAATGTTTTCACGTCTGGATTGTCTTGTTTTAGTCTTCTAATTTGATCTCTAGAAAAGGATAGCAATACCACTTGATTGAGCATATCATACTCTTCTAATAAAGTAATTATGTTTTCTTCTAAAGTCGTACTATATACCTTCAATTCAACAAATAAAGTGACTCTTTTATTCACTAAAATCAATGCTTCTTCTAAAGAAGGTATTTTTTCATCTACAAAATCTGCTGAAAACCAAGAACCAGCATCAAGTGTTTTAATTTCCTCAAAAGTCATATTCGCAACTCTTCTGTTTAAGACATCATTGGTTGTCCTACCAGTTGTTCGATCGTGAATTAGAATAGGTACATTGTCAATAGTTTCTCTCACATCAATTTCTACCGCATCGACACCCTGTAAAATAGCGAGTTCGATGGCTGCTAATGTATTTTCAGGAGCATCAAAAGAAGATCCCCGATGGGCAATAATTTCAGCATAATTAAAGAATTCTAATTGAATTTTAGGTGTTCTGAGTAGCGTAATCACTGAGGATAAATTCATTAAAAATATAACTAAAATTACAATAAAAGTGACTCTCTTTACATGTGTTTTGTTAATCAATTTGGGGGTGATTTTCTTTTCAGGTACTGATGTTGAAAACACACCCATACGCTCTCTAGCTTCATAGTACCATGATGAAATCATCGCATAATTGATTGGAATCAACGTGATGGTTGCAAGAAATCCAATCAGTAGATAAAGGGAATAGAGTAGAGTTAGTACAACAGATAGTGTATAGATTTCACCCTTGATTAAGGATACTGCAAATCCAATTAATACTACAATTAACGCGTAAATCAAATACAATATTAAGTTCAATACGATGTTTAGTCCAATAAACTCTAAAATCATTTCAATTCTTTTCTTTTTAAGCATGACTCGACTTTCACGCATCGCATGCTTCGTCGATATATTTTCAATTGTGTATAAGTTAATTGTGAATATGCTTTCTATAAATAAAATACATAAAATGACTAAAAAGCTATAAAATCCGATTTGAAGATATATGTTTTTATTGATTTCATTCATAAGTTCTTCTGGAAAATCAAATGTAGATGCTATCCCTACAATGTGGAAGGCTTCTACTAGGATAATAAATAGAAACGCA
>JAUSOA010000256.1 GCA_030656435.1 Acholeplasmataceae bacterium
AGGTGAAGAGTTGAAAAGGCAATTAGATATTTTAGTGAGCGAACTAGACAATCCTCGATATGTTTTTGATGAAGCACCAGGTAATCTGCGAATTGATTTCATTGAAACATTCTGTAAGCACACCAAGTCACCATTTAATGGTCAACCATTTATACTTGAGTTATGGGAAAAAGCAGTCATCCAGACAGCGTATGGCTTTAAGATGAAAGAAACAGGATTAAGACGATTCAATGAGGTTATATTGTTGATTGCTCGAAAAAATGGTAAGACTACTTTTGTTGCTGGAATAGATCTCGCAGAATTCTTCCTCTCAAGAGGTGGAGTAGATATCGTTTGTGCATCCAATACAAGCGAACAAGCTAACATCCTCTTTGAAGAAATCAACAATATGAGAGAGCAATCACCATCACTCTCAAATGAAAAACGTAGCAAAAAGAACATATTCTTTATCTATTCTCCTAAAACTAAGAATAAAATCAAGAAATTATCGGCGCAAAGCAGAAATAAAGATGGTTATAATATCGAAGTTGGTTGTATTGACGAAGTCCATGAAATGACTGATTCTAAAATCTATGATGCTATCAAGCAAAGTCAATCGACAAAGAAAGAACCACTCATTTTTATTATCACTACCGAAGGAACGACAGTCGGTGGTTTTCTAGACAACAAGTTAGAGTATTGCAGGAAGATGCTCAAAGGTGAAATTCAAGACGAACGTGTGCTTCCGTGGTTATACACCCAGGACTCCACGCAAGAAGTCTATGATGATTCAAATACGTGGCAAAAATCAAATCCGAGTATTGGTATTGTTAAACTCAAATCCTACTTAGATGATGTCATGAACAAATCAAAAAACGATCACTCAACAAGAGTGACAATGCTTTGTAAAGACTTTAATATCAAACAAGTAGATCAGGGTGCATGGTTATCATATGATGATCTAAACAATGAACTGAAATACAATATCAACTATCTAAAGAATAGTTATGCTATTGGCGGAGTGGACTTATCATCAACAACAGATCTGACTGCTGCAGTACT
>JAUSOA010000263.1 GCA_030656435.1 Acholeplasmataceae bacterium
TTGTCATAGTAACTTTTAGATTGAATACCTCAAAGGAAAGTTACTTTGTCAATTAAAGGGGATTTTGTATGTATGTATGTTTTCACATAAACATCGTGTATAATATTAGATGATGATATAATAAAAACAATGGAGGAATGACCTATGAAACTAAATCCCAAGGTATACAAGCAGTTAACTGGAGAGCCTTTTGAGACCCAGAATGCAAACGGAAAAATTATTGAATTTCATTATATGAATGATACACCTTTCTTGTTTCAATTCGCTTCACGCGGAAGATTTGCAATTTGGACATCTGATGGAAATAATTACAAAGTTCTAATCGAATCTAAATATTATGAAGCATTGAAAGATTTTTATCAACCAGAAGTTAATTTAATTTGGTTGAGTTTTTTGGAAAGAGTTGGAGCGTTAAGCAAAAAAATTAACATGTGGTTTATCATACCAACATTTTTGTTATACATTGTTGTTGCAGGTGTGGCTACAATGGTGTTTAAAGAGCAAACCCTAGCAATTTTGTTAGGAATGATTGTATTGGTTGTTATTAGTAATATGATTCAAGGGCGTTTGGTAAACAAAAAAGTTCGCGAAGAAAATAAAGTCGCTCAAGATAAGATTAGAGGATTCTTAGGAAATGAAAGATTTGATGGTCTAGTTAAATCTCAAGAAGATCACTATCAAGAATACTTTAAATTTAATGAAGAAGCTGTAGTTGAAAACGAACAATTAATAGAAAACGAAAATTCAGACGAAGACAAGAGTGAGGATAAAGATGGAACAGAAAGCAATTAATGCGATACGCTTTTTAGGTGTAGATGCAATCAATGTAGCAAATAGTGGGCATCCAGGCATCGTACTTGGTTCAGCTCCAATGGCATACAAGTTGTTCACCGAACACTTAAATGTTGATATAAAGGATTCAAAATGGATCAATCGCGACCGCTTCATTTTATCTGCAGGTCATGGATCCATGCTTTTGTACGCTCTAAATCACTTATCAGGATTTAAGATTTCAATTGAAGACTTAAAAAGATTTAGACAAATAGGTAATACACCAGGACATCCTGAATATGGTCACACTGATGGCGTAGAAACAACAAGTGGTCCACTTGGTCAAGGTATTTCAAATGCCGTGGGTATGGCGCTTGCTGAAACTCATTTGGCGGCTAGATTTAACAAGGAAGGCTTTAATATTGTTAATCATTATACCTACGTTATTTGTGGTGATGGGGATCTTCAAGAAGGAGTTGCGCTTGAGTCCATTAGCTTAGCTGGACATTTAGGGCTAGGAAAGCTAATTGTTTTATTTGATTCTAATGATATTCAGTTAGATGGTAAAGTCTCAATGGCATACAGTGAAAATCACAAAAACAAATTTGAAGCTATGGGATGGCAATATTTGCATGTAGCTGATGGGAATGACTTATCTTCGATTAATAAAGCTATTTTAAAGGCGAAAAAAGAGTTAAATAAACCAACACTCATTGAGGTAAAAACTGTAATAGGCTATGGAACATCACTTGCAGGAACCAGTAAGGTTCATGGTGCTGCGATTGGTTTTGCTGAAGCTGATGTATTAAGAAAAAACTTGAATTGGGAATATAAACCTTTTGAAGTACCATCTGAAGTCTATGATCATTATAGAAAAAAAGTTGCTCTACGTGGGCAACGAGCACATAAAAAATGGAACGAATTAGTTAATGATTACAAAGTACAATTTCCAAAAGAGCATGCACTTTTTAATGAATTTTTATCGAATAAATATAATGTTGATTTAAAAGAATTTGCAGCCGATGTTTCTATTTCAAAGGAAGCAACAAGAAACATTAGTGGGAAAGTTTTAAATAAACTATCTGAAAAACATCTAAATTTGATTGGCGGATCAGCAGACCTTACTGCATCAACAAAAGCTAAAGGAGCAGATGGCCATTTCAGTAAAGAAAATAGATTAGCAAGAAATATAAATTTTGGTGTTAGAGAGCATGCAATGGGTGCAATTGTTAATGGAATCACTTTACATGGTGGTTTAAAAGCATTTGGCGGAGCATTCTTCGTCTTCAGTGATTATATGAAACCAGCGATTAGACTTGCTGCGATTATGCAAATCCCTTCAATTTTTGTATTCTCACATGATACGATTGCTGTGGGAGAGGATGGACCAACACATCAACCAATTGAGCAACTTGCAGGACTTAGAGCAGTTCCACACTTAAATGTAATTCGACCTGCTGACGCAAATGAAACGCTTGCTGCATGGAAAATCGCAGTTGAATCCACAAATACACCGACATTAATCATTTTAACAAGACAAAATGTTGACAATTTAAAAACAACTTCGTACGAAGGGGTCATTAAAGGCGCATATGTTGTGTCAAAGGAAGAAGGAAAACTTGATGGAATTCTTCTTGCTTCAGGATCAGAGGTTGGACTGGCAGTAGAAGCCCAGCATCTACTTAAAGAACAAGGAAAATATGTTCGTGTTGTAAGTATGCCTTCACATTATTTATTTGAAAAACAAACCTTAAAATATAAAAAAGAGATTTTACCTAGAAGTGTTAGGACGCTTGCTATTGAAATGGGAAGCAGTCTTTCATGGTATAAATATACTCAACACGTTTATGGTATCGATACATTTGGTGTAAGTGCACCACTCGAACAAGCACTTGAGCATTTCAATTTCAATAAGGAAAAGGTAGCTGAGTACTTCTTGAAAAAGGTTCTCTAGAGAAAAGAAGAAGTGATTAGATGATTTTTGATGGAATCGTCGTGGGTGGGGGGCATGCTGGAATAGAAGCAGCTCTCGCCATGGCTCGGATGAATATGAATACGGTACTTGTTACAGGCAGCCTTTCTAAGGTTGCTTCTTTGCCTTGTAACCCATCAATTGGCGGACCTGCAAAAGGAATTGTTGTTAGAGAAATTGACGCTTTAGGTGGACAAATGGCGAAGAGCGCTGACGAAGGCCAAATACAGATTAAAATGCTTAATGCATCTAAAGGACCTGCAGTTCGTGCGCTTCGCGCACAAATCGATAAAATTAAATATCCAAAAATTATGTTGAAGGTTCTACAGGAAACTAAGCATCTGACACTTATTGAAGCTCTAGTTGACCACATGATTGTTGATAACAATGAAATCAAAGGGATTGTGCTTTCTAGTGGAGAAGAAATTTTTGCGAAGACTGTAATATTAACCACTGGAACTTACCTAAGTAGTAATATTCTAATCGGAAAAGAAAAAACCATCGGTGGTCCACATGGTGAACCAACAACGTTTGGAATCAGCAAGCAACTTAAGGAATTAGGTTTTGATGTGGTTAGACTCAAAACTGGAACTCCACCGCGAATTGCTAGAAACAGTGTTGATTACTCAAAAATGGTTATTCAACCAGGCGACGATGAAAGACAGACATTTAGCCTAGATGGAAAATATTATGATGAGAATCCTCAGGAATATTGTTATTTGACACATACTTCCTTAGAGACACATAAAATTATCACCTTAAATTTAGATGAATCAGCGATGTATGGTGGGATTGTTGAAGGTGTAGGACCCAGATATTGTCCATCTATAGAAGATAAAGTTGTTCGATTTTTTGATAAGGAAAGACATCAAATTTTTATTGAACCCGAAAGTATGGAACTCGATGAAATGTATGTACAAGGATTTTCGACAAGTCTTCCCAGACACATTCAGGAAAAAATGATTAAAACCATTCCAGGGTTGGAGAATGTCAAAATAATAAGATATGCATATGCTATTGAATATGATGCAATCAACCCAATACAATTATTTCCAACATTAGAGACTAAGAGAATTAAAAATTTATATTGTGCTGGTCAAATCAATGGAACAAGCGGTTATGAAGAAGCTGCAGGCCAAGGTTTGATGGCTGGTATCAACGCTGCGCTAAGAATTAAAGGCGATAAACCACTTATTTTACATCGCCATGAAGCATATATTGGAGTGTTAATTGATGATCTTGTAACAAAAGGAACTGTTGAACCTTATCGGTTATTAACGTCAAGAGCTGAGCATAGACTTCTTTTGAGACATGATAATGCAGATTTAAGACTAAGAGATTACGGATATAAAATTGGTCTAGTCAGTGAAGATGTCTATCAAAAATATTTAGAAAAAAAACTTCAGTATAGCGAGTTATTTGATTATGTCAGTAAATATAGAGTGATGCCTACAAAGTTAAACAATGACTTTCTTGCATCAAAGGGGTCTGCTCCTATTTTTGAAGCGATTAGTCTTGCTGATCTTTTGAAAAGACCAGAGATTAATAAAGAAACAATCAAGCACTATTTGGAACATCCTTATAATGATGATGCATTGGAACAACTTGAGATAAAGGTAAAATATGAAGGTTATATCCAAAAAGCTATAAGAGAAGCAGATAAAATGCTTAGACTTGAAGATAAAATCATTCCAGATATTATCAACTATAATTCTATACGTAATATATCATCTGAAAGCAGAGAAAAATTAAACAAAATAAGACCAAAGACACTAGGGCAAGCATCAAGAATTTCAGGGGTAAATCCAGCCGATATTTCTGTCCTCTTAGTCTATTTAGAATCAGGAAGTTTTAATCATGATGTTTAAGAATGATGTTGAAAAACTCCTGAATATTGAGTTAACACTTGAACAACAAAAAATGTTTAGTGTATACTATGAATATCTAGTCGAGTATAATAAAATCACGAATTTAACGAGAATTGTTGATGAAAAAGAAGTTTACTACAAGCACTTTTATGATTCTTTGACTTTAGCGCAGACAACTGACATGAATTTAATCGAATCGATTTGTGATATGGGGTCTGGTGCTGGCTTTCCTAGTCTCCCCTTAAAGATTGTTTTTCCACACTTAAAAGTTACCATAGTTGATTCTTTGAACAAACGAATCATATTTCTTGGTAAATTGGTCGAGAAACTCAGTCTTACTCAAGTTGAGTTGGTCCATGACAGGGTTGAGGTTTATGCAACAAAAAACCAAAACAAATTCGATTTAGTAACAGCCAGAGCACTTGGGCATATGTCACTCATTACAGAAATGGGAATTCCTATGTTAAAAAAAGAAGGTCTCTTCATAGGTCTTAAAGCCCAAAATTATGAAGAAGAATTGAATCAATCAACAAACGGGATCAAAATTCTTGGTGGAGAAGTAAAAAAAATCAATAAATTTGATCTACCATATGGTTTTGGCTATAGAGTACA
>JAUSOA010000020.1 GCA_030656435.1 Acholeplasmataceae bacterium
CTTGAGTCCAAGTCTACTGTGATTTCATATTTTTTAAGGATTTATAGAAAAATAACTCGAAAAATCAAAAATAAAAAGCCGATTCTGAATTTCAGTTATGTACTGAAGTTTCAAAACTAGCTTTTATCAACAGTCTGAAAAGGCCAATTCAATTTGGCCTTTTTGTTTGACTTTAAAAGATTATTCTACGATTTGAGCAGTAACAATTTTTCTACCGCGAATATCAATATAGAAGTTTGCCACACTCATTTGAATATAAGGCATTAAGAAGAGAAACCCGATACCCAATGTAAATAGACAAAGGATAAACCATCCAATAAAGCTTGCGAATAGGAAGAATAATCTCATCTTATTTCCATTCATTAATTCTCTACTTTTCGTAATTGCAGCAACAGCATCAATTTCTGGCTCTTCAGCGATAATATAAGGAACCATACTATAAGCGAATGCCTTAATAATACCAGGAATTATAAATAGAAGTGACCATAAGAAAATAAATATTCCAGCTAGAAGTGAAGCGATGAAAGAATTTAAGAAGCTCTTTTTAAAGCCTTCAAATAAAAATTCTAAACGATCACCCTTCGCATTATTTTCAATAATGTCAATTAAATAATAAGCTTGACCTACTAAAAGTGGTCCCATGATGATAAATCCTACTGCTGCAACAGAAGTTGCACTAGGCACCATAGCAACAATTAATACAAACAGTAATACCCACCAATAGCGTGGTTTTAACTGCTCACGAGCTAACGCTCTAAGTTCATAACTAGTTTTCATTTTTTACCCTCCAAATGATTTGTTTAAATCTATTATAGCCCTATAAACCTCTTATGTCTACTATTTGACAGTAGATATCAATTTTTTTTATCCTATATGAAATCAATGGTGGTAAAATATTTTTGAAAGTTAACGATTCATTTCAAAAGGAGAGTAAAAATGCTAATCATTCAAAACGTTTCTAAAAGCTATGATGGGATTAAAAAAGCGTGCGACTCAGTCACATTAACGATTGAAAAAGGGGATTTATTTGGTTTTATTGGGCATAACGGTGCGGGAAAAACCACATTGTTGAAATCAATAGCTGGGATAATTAATTTTGATTCAGGAGAAATACTAGTTAACGGGAAGTCCATTCAAAAAGAACCTTTAGAAGTCAAGAAGATGATTGCGTATATACCCGATAACCCCGATATTTATGAGTCATTAACGGGCTTGCAATATCTTGAATTTATCGCCGATGTTTTTAAGATAGATATGGAGACTAGAAAAAGGGAAATTGATCAATACGCAACACTTTTTGAGATTATCGATGTGCTCCATAATCCAATATCATCCTATTCTCATGGGATGAAACAAAAGCTTGTCATTATTTCTGCATTAATACATAAGCCTAAGCTCATGCTACTCGATGAGCCCTTTGTAGGGTTAGATCCAAAGGCGAGCTTTCAGCTTAAAGAAATTTTTAAAGAAATGTGTAAAAACGGTACTGCAATATTCTTTTCAACGCATGTACTTGAGGTTGTAGAAAAGCTATGCAATAAAGTAGCAATAATTAAACAGGGTAAGATTGTAGCGCAAGGAAATACTCATGAAATTATATTAAATAAGTCGCTTGAGAATATATTCATGGAAATAGCTAGTGAATCATAATGTATAAAACCTTAGTTAAGCTTTATCTAAAAGAAAGTTTTTCCCTCAAGCGACTATTGGGATTTGATTATAAGAAATCAAAAACAAAAGCAATCCTTATTGGGCTAGCAATTCTATATTCTATAGTAGTCTTTATTGGTGCATTTGGCTACATGTTTTTTGATCTTGGAGATATACTCAATCAAATGGGACAAACCAAGATTCTTTTAAGCTTCGTAACAATCTATGCACTGACATTATCAATTATTATTGTATTGTTTAGAGCGAGTGGTTCAATATTCTATTATAAAGACTATGACATTACTGCACCTCTCCCCATTCACCCTAAAACAATATTATGGGCGAAAATGACAGTATTACTTTTAATCTTATATACTTCTAGCTTCATATTCACACTTCCCATCGCATTTTCTTATTTTTATTGGAATGGGTTTAATATATTAGGACTATTATTTTATTTGATTGGATTTCTATTTTTACCACTCGTTCCAGTTTTAGTGATGTCTTTATTTTCATTACTCATCGCAGTGATGACCGCTAAGTTCAGAAAATCTAAGATCATTAATATTATTTTAATGTTTGTAATTTTCATTGGAATCTTTATGGTATCCTTTTCATTTAACGATATAGAAACCAATCCACTTACAGGTCAAATAGAACTATTTTCCGGAATATCAAGGGCTTATCCACCCTTTGCATGGTTTATGAATGCTGTTCATAATCAAAATTTACTTCATCTTTTGTTTCTTGTTGGATCCAATGGTCTTTTATTCTTTCTTTTTATCCATTTCATCAATGGGTTTGTTCAAAGAACCAATCAAAGAGGTATAAGAGCAAATATCAAGAAGAATGGGAAAGCAATCACTTATCAAGAAAGATCAATTATGACCGCTTTGGTCCAAAAGGAGTTTAAGAAATATTTCAGTGTTACCCTTTATGCAGTGAACTCAGGCTTAGGTCCGGTTTTACTGATGGTGCTTTCGATAGGGAGTCTTTTCTACACCTCACAAATTCAAAGCTTTCTAGCTCAACTCATAGGAGTAGGTCTTGATGTTGAAGTACTCTTAATGGCATTAATTGGATTTTCTATTGCCATGACCTATACCCCTGCAATTAGTTTATCCCTAGAGGGTAAGAATTTTTGGATTATTAAAAGTCTTCCTGTTAAAGCAGAAACAATTATGTTTTCTAAGATTCTATTCAATATATTACTGGTTGTACCAATTGCAGTAATTAGCATAATACTATTTGGATTTTCATTAAGGATTGGTATTCTAAACCAACTATCACTTATCTTACTTGTGGTCGTCTTTGGAGTATTTATCTCCACATTCGATGCAGTAATCAATTTAATAATGCCCAAATTTGATTTCATCAATGAAGTTGAAGTCATTAAGCAAAGCGCTGGTGTGATGCTTTCGGTATTTGGAGGCTTTGGTTTAATTGCAGTAAACGGTATTCTTTATTACCTATTAAATCCACACATAAATTTAACCCTCATCATTATTTTATTAGCAGTATTTAATGGAGTTCTTGCAATTCCTTGTATCTATTTTGTTAAAACGAAATCCTCAATTTTATTCGATAAAATGAAGGCATAAAAAAAAGGACCTCACATTAATTTGAGGTCCTTTCAGACTGTTGATAAAAGCTAGTTTTGAAACTCCAGTATATTGCTGAACTTCAAAATTGGCTTTTTATTTTTGATTTTTCGAGTTATTTTTCTATAAATCCTTAAAAAATATGAACTCACAGTAGACTTGGACTCAAGTTCTGATAATCTTAATGCCATTTTTTTCATATTCATGCATGAAAAAGCGAGCGATATATGATCGCTTACTTTTTTAAGTCCTCGATAATGTGTGTAT
>JAUSOA010000023.1 GCA_030656435.1 Acholeplasmataceae bacterium
AACCACTTAATCCTGAACTCACACCAATATATAAAACATCGAACTCTCTAGAAATATATTTCTTGAAAGTAATTAAAAAGTCAGCGGAACGTAGACCGGAGGATTTTGCTAGCACTCCAGTTTCCTTAACCTTTTCATAAAGCTCTTCAGTGGTAATATCCATTCCATCTAAATAGACCTCTTCATCAAATCGAATATATAAAGGAACTGATTGAATATCATGCTTAATCAAAATACCTTGTGAAAGATCAGCGGTTGAATCAGTTAGAATCAATACCTTGTTCATCTAGAACCTCCTTGACACGTTTAACCATCTCTAATTCGATCTGATCCAAATTGAATTTAGTGACTGCTGAATACGCATAGAAGTTTTTTGGATGCTTCAATATGTTTTTAATTAAATTTTCTTGCTTGAATTGATGTGTATTTGGCACTTTATCGCGCTTTGTCGCGATAATCATGACATCGACACCAATTTGCTTGATGTAATCATAGGTTTCTAAATCATCTTTTGTAGGACCCACCTTGAAATCGATGAGCATGCAGATCAGCCTTAATTCGGTTGCATGAAGTAAATAGTTTTCAAGCATGACGACAAACTGATCCTTCATCGTTTTACTGCGCTTGGCATATCCATAGCCAGGTGCATCGACAAGATAGAAATAGTTATCAATTAAATAGAAATTTAGAGTCAAAGTTTTTCCTGGAGTATTGGATACTCTTGCTAAATTTTTCCTGTTTGTGAGGGCATTGATAAAAGAACTCTTACCAACATTACTCCTGCCTAGTAGTAAAATTTGTGGTAAACGCTCAGGTTCATCTTTAAGGTCTGTTATACTTTTTATATATACGGCTTGCTTAATCATTTCATCATTCCTTCATTTTACAAAAAAAGTAGCCTAGTGACTACTTTTCATTATACCTTATTTTAAAGCGTATTGGAATACATCATTCACATTTTCAACGGGAATGATTTGGAGTGCATCTCTGACTTCTTTTGGAATGTCATCGATGTCCTTTTCATTATCCTTAGGAATCAAGATAATCTTTAATCCACTTCGATGTGCAGCAATTGATTTTTCTTTTAATCCACCAATTGGAAGCACATAACCGCGGAGTGTAATTTCACCTGTCATTCCGACTTCTTTTCTAATATAGCGATGTGTGACAGCAGAGAATATTGCTGTTGCAATCGTGATTCCGGCAGATGGACCATCCTTTGGTACTGCACCCTCAGGGACGTGAATATGAAAGTCATTTTGATTGAAGATATCTTCATCAATATTGTATGATTTAGCCTTTGACTTGATGAATGATAATGCGGTTTGCGCAGATTCCTTCATGACATCTCCAAGCTTTCCAGTTAAGACTAGCTTTCCAGTGCCCTTATAATAGGTAACTTCAACAGGAAGTGTATCGCCACCAAATGCAGTATATGCAAGTCCAGTCGCAACTCCTATTTGTTCCTTTTCATCTGCAAGATTATGCACATACTTAGGTTTACCAATATAGGTTTCAATATTTGTAACTGTAATGGATACGCTAGGAACCTTGGTTAAAAGGATTTCCTTGATTGATTTCCTAATTAAAGCACCGATATAACGGTTAACCTCACGTACACCTGCTTCTCTTGTATAGTGCTGAATGATATACATAATCGATTCATCACTCATATCAAATTGCTTATCGTTAATGCCATGACTCTTCAATTGCTTAGGAATCAAATGGCGCTTCGCAATTTGAAATTTTTCTTGTTCAGTATATGAGGATAGCTCTACGATTTCCATACGGTCTCTTAAAGGTGCTGGAACATTTTCAAGATAGTTCGCTGTTGTTATAAATAGCACTTGAGATAAATCATAGGGTTCTTCTAAATAATGATCAGAAAATCTTGCATTTTGCTCAGGATCCAATACTTCAAGCATTGCAGAAGCAGGATCTCCCTTATAATCTGATGACATCTTATCGATTTCATCTAATAAGAAGACAGGGTTCACTGTTTTTGCATCCTTCATGCCTTTAATGATTCTTCCAGGCATTGCGCCGATATAGGTTCTTCTGTGACCACGAATCTCGGATTCATCACGCACACCACCTAAAGATTGTTTAACAAACTTACGGTTTAATGCTTCAGCAATCGAGATTGCTAAAGATGTCTTACCGACTCCGGGAGGACCTGCAAAACATAAAATGGTTTGTGGGTTTCTCTTGGTCATTATTTTAACTGCTAGATACTCTATAATTCTTTCCTTGACATTTTCTAGACCATAATGGTTTTCATCTAACTTAGTTTTGACCTTAGCTAAATCATAATTATCCTTAGAAGCCTTCTTCCATGGAAGTTCGACTAATAAATCTAGATATGTTTTAATAATTGAAGACTCTGCCATTGCAGCAGGAGTGTTTTGATAGCGTGATAGTTCAGCTAAAGCTTTTTCTTCAATCGTTTTTGGCATTTTAGCAGCAAGAATCTTCGTTCTTAATTCATCGATTTCTTCTTCCTTCTTTGCTTTATCGCCAAGTTCATTTTGAATCGCTCTCATCTTTTCACGTAAATAATATTCTTTTTGATTTTCATCAATAGACTTTTTAATTTCATCATTAATCTTTTGTTCAAGATCAACAATCATCTTTTGCTTGTTGATATCCTCTAATAGCATACGCAAGCGCGCATTTAGATTTTGTTCCTCTAAATATCTATATTTGGTTTGATCAGGTGACTTTAGGTTAAATACGACAATATCACAAACCTTTTCAGTCGATAAACCCTGTTGAACCTTTTCTAAAACCTGATTATTAGGGATTAATATGGTTGCTGAATTTGATGCAACCTCTTGAACAATCATCTTGACCAATGTGACTTCTTCATCGACATTGCCAGGAATGGTTTCAAGCTCATCATATTCCACAACAAAATACGGGTCAGTTAAAAAATATTCCTTGACCTTAATTCTTGATAATACAGTTAATTTGACTTTGTATGCGTCGTTTGGTAGTTTAATCTTCATCTGTACTTTGACTAAAGCGCCATAAGCTTCAATATCATCTACTGTAGGCTCTTCAATCATTGGATTTTTTTGGATTAACACAACTGCATAGGATCCGAAGTTTTTTTCTGCCTCTTCAACTGCCTTTAGGGATACCTTTCTTCCGACTTCAATTCTGAAGTCATTATTAGGAATTGGAATGGTACCACGGACGACGATTGCGGGTAGACTTTTTGAAAGTTCCATATGTTTTCACATCCTTTTTTGTATACATTATTAGTATAGCATATTTTTCGTAATTTGCAATCGTATTGCACGAGTGCCAATTTCTTTTTTTTAAAGAAGGGGAGCATGTCCCCTTGCATTATTTTTTAACTGCTGAGTCTAAAACAAACTTGTATGCTTTGTTGAGTACGACATCATTCTGTAATGCTTTTTCTGGGATGTATTTTTTGATTTCTTCAACTGGCATAATATATTTAATAGCAAGCTCATCGTATTTAGCAACTAATTCTTCATCTGTTGCAGTGAACCCTTCAGCCTTAGCAATCGCTTCGATGACCAAAGTTGTTTTCACTCTTTGTTCGGATTCAACCTTGATTTGTGCCTCGAATGTATCCTTATCAACTCCTGAAAGTTGTAGGAACATATCCATTTCAATTCCGTATTGCTTTGCTTGCTGCTCGACTTGTTCTTTTGCGTGCTTTATTTCTTCAGCAATCATTTCTTCAGGAATGTCCATAGAAGCGTTAGCTAGTACTTGAGTCATCACTTGTTCAGTAATTGTTTGTTCAGCTTCAGTCTTCTTCTTATCTTCTAAGTCTTTTTTAGTTGACGCCTTCAGTTCTTCAACTGTAGATACGCCTTCTTTGTTTAATGACTTAACGAATTCATCATTAAGTTCAACAGAAGCTTTCGCCTTGACTTCATGAAGCTTGATTTTAAAGACGACAGGCTTACCAGCTAGGTTAGCTGCTTGATATTGTTCTGGGAAAGTGACGTTTAAGTCCTTTTCATCGCCGGATTTCAATCCGACCATTTGTTCCTCAAATCCTGGAATAAATTGGTTAGAACCAATTTCTAAGGAATGATTTTCAGCTTTTCCACCTTCGAATGGAGTTCCATCAAGGAAACCTTCGAAATCAAAAATTGCTGTATCACCAAATTCAATTGGACCTTCCTTTGGTGTTAATTCTGAATTTGCAGTTAATAGGTTTTTAATTTCTGCATTGACTTCAGAAGCGCTAACTGTGGTTTTAATTGCCTTCACTTCTAATCCCTTATAAGCACCAAGTGTGACTTCTGGCTTAACAGGTGCAATGAGTGATACTTCAAAGACTTCTCCACGCTTGATCTTTGTGAAATCGACATCAACTTCTGGTTGACCTACGATCTCAAAATCAGGATGGTTTTGTGCTTCATGATACTTATGATGGAGCACGTGATTGAGTGCATCTTCATAAAGTGATTCAACACCAAATTTTGTTTCATACATGTTTCTTGGAACGTGTCCTTTTCTAAATCCTTTGAGTTCTACATCCTTTTGAACGTGTTCAAAAGCATGGTCTAGACCGTGGTCAAATTCATGTGGTGTAACCTCAAATGTGAACTTAACACGGTTGGTTGTTAGTTTTTCTACTTTCATTGTAATCTCCTTAAATTGATATTTATAAAGTCGGATAGACCTTAATTATTATAACATAAAAAAATAATAGATAAAGTAAATTGGCAAAACATTGAAGTTTTTGTAAAATTAAGTTAAAATAATACTAATGAAATGAGGTGCATCTTAAGTGATCACGATAAAGGAAGTCAAAACGCTACGACAAGGAATCCAATTTACTGAATTTCCTAACAAAATGTATAAAAAAAATAAGTACTTTGTACCTGCATTATCCCTTGATGAAAGAAACGTATTTAACAAAAAAGTTAACCCAATGTTTGAATACTGTGACGCAGTTAGATATTTAGCTTATAAAGACAATAAAATTGTTGGAAGAATTGCTGGAATCATTAACCATAAGTGGAATGAAGCCTATCAAATAAAAAAAGCTAGATTCACTAGAATCGATATGATTGATGATATCGAGGTGACTAAAGCCTTAATTGATCAAGTGACTACTTGGGCAAAGGGATTTGGAATGGATACATTGATCGGACCAATCGGATTCTCTGATTTAGACCGTCAAGGAATGCTTGTTGAAGGCTTTGATCAGCTCAATATGTTTATTACTATCTATAATCACCCCTATTATATGGTGCATTTAGAAAAACTCGGATTTGTAAAGGATGTCGATTGGACTGAAAAACAAATCATTTGGTCAACTGAAGTCCCTGAAAAGGTCGTTCGTGGTGCTGAGGTTGCTAGAAAAAGATATGGATATGAATTAATTAAATGTAAAACTAAAAAAGAAGTTTTTAAATATATTTATGAAGCATTCGACATGTATAATGTCGCATTCAATGAACTTTATGGCTTCTTTCCTATCTCTAAAAAGGCGATGAATTACTATATTAAGCAAATGATTCAGCTCGTCCAATTAAACTATTTATGGTTTGTTTTAGATAAGGAAAAAAAGGTTGTTGCATTTACGGTCATTATGCCAAGCCTAGCACAAGCAAATAAAAAGAGTAACGGCCATCTCTTCCCATTTGGGATATTTAGATTATTTAGAGCAATGAAGCGTTACGAAGTCATCGATTTATACTTCATAGCAATCGATCCAAAGCATCAAGGTCACGGAATTATCGCGATGATTTGGGAGGATGGAATTAAAGAAGGTATTAAAAATGGTGTTAAATATGCAGAAACTGGTCCTGAATTAGAAAATAATGACGCCATTCAAAATCAATGGAAAAATTTCGAATCACACGAGCATAAAAGAAGACGCTGCTATACAAAAGCTATATAAAAAAATGAGAAAACCCGAAAATTTTCGGGTTTTTATATTTTATTTGACCCAATCAAATTCATTGAATTTTTTTATGGGATGCTTGGTTTTCATTGTGTCCTTCATATAAATGATAACTCCTGAGTGTACTATAAGTGATAAACAAACAAACATTTGAACCTCAAAAAAGGAAAGAACATCAAATTCAAACTTTGAGATACCTTCTTTGACAATATGACCATGACTTTGAATTACATAAACTCCATCAATAATCTCGGGACCTCCACCATAAAACATGAGCATAAACCAACCAACAACTGCGATAGACATAAAGATTGCACTAGAGGTATAGATATATAGTTGTTCATTTTTGGTAAACTTATTTTTTACATCAAACTTAATAAAGGATTGAGGATGTTTCTGATATAATTGAAATCCTTTATTAATAAATTGACTAAAAAAACCAATCACCCAAATAACAATAAATCCAGCACCAAAAACTATAAATCCTAAGTAAGAGTACTCTAATGAAATTGAGTTCAATATAAAAGAAACGATGCCTAAAAGATATAATATTGAATAATAAATAACCAATATTTTTTTCATCTACTTCCCCCAATAGAATAGCATGCTTACTTTTTGATATGTTTATACACTTGAATCCACTCGTTTTTAATGATTTCATGACCGAGTGGTGTAGGATGAACTCCATCATAGAGTAATTTCTCAGGCTTTGTCGTATAGCTAGCAATTTGAATGGTTTCATGTAAATTGACTAGAGGGAGTTTATAATCCATAGCAAGCTTATGACAAACATTCATAATTAAATCAAATTCTTTATTCCATGAACTTCGATAATTTCCAATAGGTAAATTAAATGGGGTCATTAAAATAATCTTTAATTCTGGATTATTCTTTAATGCAAGATCTAATAATTCCCGGTAATTTTTTTCGAATTTATCAATAGAGAATTTCGTTCTAAAGACATGCATATGCCAGACATCATTAATACCAATTAAAATCGTTAAAAGATCAGGGTTAATTTTAATCGTATCTTCTATCCATCTCTTCTTTAAATGACTCATTCGATTTCCACTAATACCACGATTAATAATCTCATGTTCTTGAAACTCTTTCGATATGAAGTAAACATAGCCTTCACCTAAGCCATGAGTTGTCTTCAACCGGTTACAATCTGTTATGGAATCCCCTTGAAAAAGTATTTTCATCTTTGATATTTCCTTTTCGATTTATTATGAAATGCTATTTTAATTGTATAAGTAAAAGGTGTTTAAATCAACAACAATCATCAATTCTTCCAAGTTTTCTAGTCAATTACAAGGGATGTTTTCTATATGGTATAATAGATAACGAGGTGTTCATATGAAAAAATTTCATTTAACTACAAATTACGCAATTATTAACTTCGATGCATCGATATGCGACTCTGAGGTTAAGATTATTCAATCCAAGAGCTTTGAAGCCGTTTTAGTGCAATTCGTTCGAATGTTAAGAGATAAAAAAGATCCTGTGATATTATCCCTAAAGGGTATTAGAGCATCGATGATGCTAGATACCTATAAGCTATTACTCATCTATGATTTTGAATCTGTCAAAAGAAAAACAGATACCCTAGGTGAACTACTCTCTAAAAGAGAGGATTTCTACCATTTTACCGAGATGTTTTATGACTATTGGAGAAAGCTAGAACGCTTTGGAATCATTCACGGGAATAAACAATACATTCAAGGTGCGAAGACACACGACCTTATTGAAGCCTCTGACGACTTTAATCAAAGAGTGCTCTATTTATACAGAACGATTGCTCAAAACCTTTTAGGGCATGATTTTAACGTGTTAAGACAGCTTCCAGCAGGTGTGAACGCGAATTTAATGCTAGTCCAACATCGTTTCTCATTTTCAAGTGATTATCAATCCTTGCAAAATGTCGGATTTATTACAGGATTACTGACTAGACCACCATTTATGATCTATTCGAAGTCAAATACAAGATCTGGTGTGTTCAAGGAAATTGATCATAATCCTTTGACTGAGATCAATATCAATAAGCTTCATTACTTTGTTTATCCCATATGGGTAGGACCGCTACTTACCTTTGTTTATGTACATAGAGACTTTCTACATCATGGTGTTGCACTATCGAATTTATTCGAGCCAGCTGCATATGCTGATTTTAAGGATAAAAAGCCAGACCTATTATATGTCTATGGACATAAGGAAGAAACCTATGATGGATCCTTCTATTACGATAAGATCAATGAGTACTATATAGGCTTTGTTAGTAGAAATCCAAAAAACGATTATTTTGGCTATTTAAAGAAAATGCTACTGACATTACACAATGTCTATATGATAGACCATCAACATCTACCCATTCATGGAGCGATGGTTAATGTCATCCTAAAGAATGGAAGTGAAAAGAATATCGTCATTATTGGTGATTCAGGAGCTGGAAAATCAGAAACTCTTGAAGCCCTAAGAACGATTGGTGGAGATTATATCAAGGGCATGCGTGTTATTTTTGATGATATGGGAACATTTTTCATCAAAAACAAAAAGGTTTATGCACATGGCACTGAAATCGGAGCATTTGTTAGACTAGATGACCTTGATGCAGGCTATGCCTACCAAGAAATGGATCGAGCAATTTTTCTAAACCCAGATCAAATGAATGCAAGAGTCATCCTACCAA
>JAUSOA010000031.1 GCA_030656435.1 Acholeplasmataceae bacterium
AATATATCCAACATTCTTGCCTGAATTGAAGGCTGTTGAACTGATAATTTGAAGGTTTGTTATCGTAAATGCTGTTGCTGCGTTACCAATTAAGATACCAACACCTTCGCCTGCTGTACCAGCAGCGCTTGAGTTCTTAATGATTACATTATTAATGACAGTTTCTGAGGTTTCCACTCTACCAATTAAGACACCCACTCTACCAACTGCGTCAACATGAGCATTATCTACTGTTAAGTCATGGATGAATGCTCCATTGGTTCTTTGGAAGATACCGCCATAAACGCCAGTTCCACTTCCAGCGATTGTAATATTTGAAATTGTCTTTCCATTACCATTTAAGGTGCCACCAAATGAAGTACCTGTACCTGTAACAGTCCAAGTAAATCCTGTAAAATCGATATCATTTGCTAAATAGAATTCAGTATTTGATCCACTCTTTGTCATATCGTGGAATTCTTGAGCTGTTGAAATCGCTGTACCAGCAGGAACAACAACTGCGATTTCCCACTTCGCGTAGAGTGTAGTCGCTGCCATGACTGTATCTACAGTAAAATTCCAAAGGTTAGTCAATCCGACTTCTTTATACCAACCTTCGAATGTGTACCCATCCTTTGTTGGTGCAGTAGGTGCAGTAATTGTTGCACCTTGCATAACATTAGTTAATGGATCAACTACTGTTCCACCATCAACTTCAAAGGTGACAGTATAGGTAATTGCTGACCACTTCGCATAAAGTGTTGTATTCGCGGTTACTGTATCTGTTGCAAATACCCAAGGAGTTGTTAAACCAACTTCCTTATACCAACCATCAAATGTATAATTTTCTCTTGTAGGTGCAGTTGGTGCAGTAATTGTTGTACCTGACATCACACTTGGCATTGAAGCAATAGCTGAACCGCCATTAACTTCAAATGTTACTGTGAATGTGATTGCTGTCCACTTTGCATAAAGTGTTGTATTCGCGGTTACAGTATCTGTAGCAAATACCCAAGGAGTTGTTAAACCAACTTCCTTATACCAACCATCAAATGTATAATGTGCTCTTGTTGGAGCGGTTGGTGTAGTAATTGTTGTACCTGACATCACACTTGGCATTGAAGCAATAGCTGAACCACCATTTACTTCAAATGCTACAGTAAATGTGATTGCTGTCCACTTCGCATAAAGTGTTGTATTCGCGGTTACTGTATCTGTAGAAAAATTCCATGGAGTTGTTAAAGCTGCTTCCTTATACCAACCATCAAATGTGTAGTGTGCTCTTGTTGGAGCGGTTGGTGCATTGATCATCGCACCAGTCGCTACATTCGTTAATGCTGCAACTGCTGTTCCACCATTGGATTCAAAGGTAACTGTATAAACGATTGCTTCCCATTTTGCATAAAGTGTTGTATTTGCAGTTACTGTATCGGTTGCAAATACCCAAGGAGTTGTTAAAGCTGCTTCCTTATACCATCCAATAAAGCTAAAACCAACTTTAGTAGGTGCAGTAGGTGCAGTAATTATCGCACCAGTCGCTACATTCGTTAACGCTGCAACTGGAGTTCCAGCATTGGATTCAAAGGTAACTGTATAAACGATTGCTTCCCATTTTGCATAAAGTGTTGTGTTGGCTGTTACTGTATCTGCAGCAAATACCCAAGGAGTTGTTAAAGCTGCTTCTTTATACCAACCGACAAAGTTAAAGCCAGCTTTTGTAGGTGCAGTCGGTGCAGTAGCCTTAGCTCCTGAAGCAATGGTTTGGCTTGCGACAGCTGAACCACCATCGACACTAAATGTCACTGAATAGGTTACCACTGGAACAGCCTTAACCATGAGTACAAAGACCTTTGTTACTGAATTTTGTCCATCAGTAATTGTAGCTGTCATCAATACTGGAGTATCAGAAGCCGGTCTTGTCACCACACCTGCATTCGTGATAACAGCTGTGTTACCACTTGTCCAAGCTACATCAAAGCCATCAATAGTTGAAGGCAAAATGACATTAGATGTCACCTGAAGAATAGAATTCGATGGTGCATATTGAATTTCTAGGTTGTTTTTAGCATCATTTAATGCTTCACTATTGTCTCCTGTACCACCACAAGCTGTGATAAAAATCACCATAAGAAGTACCAAAGGTACCATTAAAAATTTGATAAAACTTTTTTTCATAAACCCTCCTAAAAGTTTTTTTTTATATTTACTCAATGCTAACCATTGAGTGATAACCAATCAAAATCTTGATCTGTTGCTCCTAAAATTGCTGCCTCTAAATATGCTTCTAAAACATTAATTGGAACAAGCGTGTAATTCGTGTATGGTAATTCACCTATTGTTGTCCATGAGAATGGTAATATTGGTTCTGAATTGGACCTAATAAATGCCGTTCCCTCATCTTCTGAGGATCCAAAGAATGAATAATCCCCAAGTACGTAAAGACTATCAATGACTTTATATTTACCTGTCATCGTTGGATGATCGGAATTGACCTGATTGGACTTTATGACTTGTGTGACCCCTCGAATGATTGAGTTTTCCATCAATATAGCACCGTTTTCGGTCGTTACAAGTGCTTGATTTGTGAGTTGTCTATTATATTGCGATTGAGAAAATAAAGTCGGATAAAGCTCTCTAACGTAGTTTCTCATCTCATAAACTTCAGTGGCATCATATATATTATTGAAAAGATGCACATCTCCACCACGAAGTCTTGGGAATCTATCTTGAAGATTTTTAATATAGCTATTATAAATCGTCAGTGTGAATACATTTCCAACTCTAAGTGATGAACCACCTAAAAGGAAGCCTTTCTTCTGAAAGCTATTCAGTTCCATAATTTCCTGTTTTGACATACCAGCATTTCGCATCGCATTGTAGTAGCCATAGGATAGACGATTCGCTTCAAGATAGTCAAACTGAGCTTCAATAAATGCATTAGGCTCAAATACAAGCTTCATGTAAGAGAAAGTCGCATTTTTAACAGTTGCAGTTAAATTACTTCCTGCTTTAAAATCGATGAGTCCATCATATGCTTTACCAAGCTCGATATGATCAAACCAAATACCGTTGATGGTATCTAATGTGAAGTAATCCCAATCGTTGGAATCATAATCTCCCTTGGTTGCTTCATCC
>JAUSOA010000054.1 GCA_030656435.1 Acholeplasmataceae bacterium
GGTAAGGCTGGAAATCAAGAATATATACTTTACATCGCTAGTACTAAAAACCAAGAGGATATCAAAAGGATGATAGGGGACGTTTTATGCTAAAATCGCTTCATGTAAAAAACTTCGCACTCATAGACGATTTAGAAATGGAATTTTTAAGTGGACTTTCTGCAATGACTGGGGAAACAGGTGCTGGAAAATCCATTATTTTAGAGTCATTACAGCTTCTGTTTGGGAAAAGAAGTGATTCACAAATGATTCGTCACGGTGAAAAAAAAGCCTATGTCAATGGCATTTTTGAACTTAGTTTAGAAAAACAAAGTTTACTCGGATTACCAAAAACAATTGAAGTCGAACGCGAAGTCGATAGTAATGGTAGACATAACATGAAAATTAATGGTGAACTCACAACGCTTGCACGAATTAAAGAGGTGATGAACTCCATTGGTAGTATCCATTCACAAAATGAAACGATGAATCTTTTTGATAAGTCGTTTTATCTTAATTTCATCGATCAGGTTGACCAAAAGAAAATTGATAGTCTACTCAATCCATACTTAATGGATCGTAGCCATTATTTATCCAAAAAGAAGCACTTTGAAGAATTAAAGAACAAGAAAGCTCAATCGATTGAAAAAAAATCATTTATCGAATATCAGGTGAGTGAATTAAAAAACCTTCATCTAGAGCCAAATGAAAAAGAAGTTCTTGATGAAAAAATTGCAAAATTAAAAAATCACGATAAAATCATGAGTCAATTGAAAACTGCTTATCATGCCTTAGATAATGAAATGTTTTCAGTTGACCAAGTCTATGAAGCAGGTCATGCACTTGAAAAGATTGCTAGCTTAGATGCTGAATATAAGGAAATGGGAGAACGACTTGTTTCTGCTTTTTATGAACTTGATGATGTCAAGTCGAAATTATACCAAACCATTGAATCCTTAGATTTTGATGAAGCTGAGTTTAATTTGATGCAAGAAAGAAGCTATGAGCTAATCAAAATCGAAAATAAATATGCGAAATCAATCAATGAACTCATTGACTACCTAAAGGAAATCGAAGAAGAATTGATGCTCATCACCGATTATGATCACTATATTGAAATGTCACAAGCAGAAGTAAAAAAAGCCTTCCAAAAGGCTTATGAGAGCGGTTTAAAGCTATCTGAACTTAGAAGAAAGCTTGCTAAAAAATTATCTTCAGATGTTTTACTTGAATTACGAGACCTCGATTTAGAAAAAGCAATTTTTGATATTGAGTTTGAAAAAATAGAGAATCAGGAAGCATCTCTCTTAGAATCAGGACTTGATTCTGTTGAATTCAATATTTCACTAAATGAAGGAGAGCCAGTCAAGCCACTTTCTAGGGTTACCTCAGGTGGTGAACGTGCAAGATTTATGTTTGCATTAAAATCTATTTATGCGAAGGCAAATGAACTATCCTTATTAATCCTTGATGAGATTGATATCGGTATTTCTGGTAAAACTGCTGCAAAGGTCGCAAATAAAATGCAAGTCCTAAGCCAAAGCATGCAATTAATCGTCATCACCCATCTACCGCAGGTTGCAGCACGTGCGAATTATCACTATGGAATTACAAAGATTAAAGAAAAAGACCGCATGGTCACCCGTATTGAAAAACTATCTGACGATCAAAGAATTGAAATGATTGCATTAATGTTATCTGATGAAAAGCTCACGCATTTTGCAATTGAACAAGCTAAAATGCTCCTTAGAAAATAAAAAAAGCTTTCGCTTTTCTTATGCTTGTCCGCCAATCAGAGCAAGTATGAATGATAATATAATGAGTCCAACCATTCCAAAGATGATGATCCAAACAACTGCTTTACCCCACCATGTTTCTGTTGGATTGACATAATGTTTTTTCTTTTCAACCTTAACTGGTTTTGTTACTTTTTGAGCCATGATTTCACCTCGTTCACTTAATCGTTACTATTATACTATAATTTCTAACCTAAAGGAAGAGTTTTGATGAAAAAGAATGTTAAAATTATCTTTCATATTGACTTGAATGCGTTCTTTGCTAGCTGCGCGATTATTAAAGAGCCTTATTTAAAGGATAAGGTTTTTGTGGTCGGTGGAAACGCGACAACAAGACGTGGTGTCATATCGACTGCTTCCTATCCTGCAAGAAAATTAGGGATTCATTCAGCAATGAATATTAATGATGCTTTTCGCATTTATCCAAAGCTTATTATCGTTCCTGTGCAGTTTAGTCTTTATCAAAAATATTCAAGCCTATTCTTCAATTATCTAAAAAAATACTCAAATATCATTTTAGAAGGCTCAATTGATGAGGCTTATGTCGACATGACTGAAGCATCCTTAAAAAAACATCCTTTAGAGCTTGCTAAAGAAATTCAAGAAGGACTTCTTAAGGAGCATGGACTTCCTTGTTCAATTGGGATAGCATCTACTCTATTTCTAGCAAAGATGGCATCCGATATGAAAAAGCCATTGGGGATTACCGTTTTAAGAAAGAGTGACATCGTTGATAAACTATTTCCACTGCCTATTAAGGATTGCTATGGGATTGGTAAGAAAACCTATCCAAGACTTGAAGGTATCGGTATCAATACGATAGGAGCATTCACGAAAATCGAGAATAAAGAAAAGGTACTCAGTATCATGAGTGAGCAATCTTACTTATCCTATATTGAACATATCATGGGAAGATCATCAGATACAATCGATCCGAAGCGATATGCAATTCCAAAATCAATTTCAAATGAAACAACACTTAATTACAATATGGATTCATCAGAGGCTATCTTTAAAATCATCACTGAACTCTTTGAATACACACATGAAAGGCTTACTAAGGAAGAATTGGTTGCTAAAACAGTAGGTATTCGATTAAGAGATGCCAATTTTGAAACCACTAATAGAAGTTTAACATTCATCAATCACACCGATGATTATGATCAAATGCTTGACGCAATCGAAAGTCTTTTTGAAGAAAATTATAGAGGAGAGCCTCTTCGACTTGTTGGAGTTTTCTTTAATTCGGTCTTGCAGAAAAAAGATTTAAAGATTGACTATAATTTATTCAATTACCAAGAATTGACGAAAAGAGAAGAAAGTATATATAAGGTTATTTCTTCGATTAACGATAAATATCCAAAAAGTATTGCAAAAGGAACAAAAAAGACATCATAGGATGTCTAATATGCTTAATTTTGTTTGATGATCCCAAGTTTTGGGGTCATTTTGATTATATTGCTTTAAGAATTCTACGACCTCGTTTGTTACCACCGTTGGTGTAGATGCTCCACTTGTCACTGATACTGAATCAATTCCCTTTAACCAGTCTAATTCGATATCCTCAACACCACCGATCAAATGGCTTTGAATCTTTTTCGATCTTTTACCAACATCAGCGAGTTTATTGGAATTTGAACTTTTCTTATCCCCAACAACAAGCATTAAATCTACAGGCTCTTGATTGACGACTGCCTCTTGTCGAACGGTCGTTGCATTGCATATTTCATTATCAAATAGGTAATTAGGATATTTCGTTTCCAATATCTTTAAAACTGCATCAATATCATAAAGACTTAAGGTCGTCTGATTGGTAACAAATATCTTGTTATCCTTTAACTCATTGGGAAGTAGTAGTGCATCCTTTTCATCTTCCACAAAGTAGATTGAAGGATCAATTGCAAGTATTGCTTCAGGCTCTGGATGGTTTTTGTGCCCAATATAAATCACTTGATAGCCTTGAAGAAGCTTCTCCTTGACCGCCTTATGAACCTTATAAACATCTCTACAGGTTGCATTTAAAAAGGTTAATCCCTTTTCTTTAGCGCGGTTAATAACCTGATCACTAATCCCATGTGCAGTAAAAATAACAGTCCCAGAATTGATTTCTTCAATCATCTCTAGTCTTGTTTTATCTTTTTGATCTAAGCTAATCACGCCATACGCATCAAATGCCTTTGTTATTTTTTCGTTATGCACGATTTGTCCAAGGACATAGATTGGACGTGGATAAGATTCTGTTTTGATTACCTTTTTTACCATTGCTAGTGCACTCAAGACACCATGACAATAGCCTCTAGGCGTTAAATCGATTACTTTCATTAAGATCACCAATTTCATTATACTTGAATTTGAATAAAAGTCCCTTTTTTTTACTTATCTTACCTTTTAGTGGTATAATATAGCAGGTGATTTTGATGTATATAGAAGATAAGTTAAAACAATTAGGATTTGAAAAAACGACCCCCATTCAAGATGGCGTTTTTAAGGCTATAGGAAGTAAGAAGCATTTGGTCGGACTCGCTCCAACAGGTACAGGTAAGACACATGCCTATCTTTTACCGATATTGGCCAATATGAATTTTGAAAAACAAGAAGTACAAGCAGTCATTGTAGTCCCTACAAATGAGCTTGTTATTCAAGTTGAAAAGATGCTTAAGGATGTTGAATCCAATGTCCGTGTTCGTGCCTATTATGGTGGATCGAATAAACAAAGAGAACAGGAATGGCTAGAGAAATATCAACCACAAATCGTGATTGCTACGCCTCAAAGATTACATGAATATGTCGTCGAGCAAAACATTCTAAAAATACAAACAGCGAGATATCTTGTTTTAGATGAAGCTGATATGATGTTTGATTATGACTTTTTATCGATGCTTGATGCAGTCCTTCCCTCTGTTACTAGAGCGAAGTTCTTACTCTTTTCAGCTACATTTGTTCAAGGCATGGAGCCATTTATTAAAAAATACTTTGGGGCGTACGATTTAATCGACACCTCAAAAAAGCATACATTAAAGATTGAATATCAACTGATCAATATTAAATATCAAGACCGAATCGAAGCACTTGCTCAGGTCATTCAAAACATCAATCCTTACCTATGCTTTGTCTTCGTTAGTAAAAAGGATAACCAAGAGGCAGTATTCAATTCCATAGCAGAAAAAGGATTATCAGTTGTGAATATCAACTCAACACTTGGTGTTAAAAAAAGAAGTAAAATCATTGATGAAATTAATGCCCTAAAATATCAATACGTTGTCACATCCGATCTTGCAGCTAGAGGACTAGATTTCAAGATTTCTCATATTATCCATTTCGATTTACCACATCATTTAGAGTTCTTTATGCATCGAAGCGGAAGAACTGCAAGAATGTATGATAGTGGAGTTGTTATTACCTTTATGACCGTAAATGACCATCGAAAAATTGAAAAGCTAAAAGAAAAGGGAATTCCTTTTAAAAACTATCAGTTAACAAAAGAAGGCATTAAGAAGGTCGTTGTTAAGCATAATAAGATATCAGATGAAGAAAAGGATGCAATCTCAAAAATCCAAAAGCCCAAAAAGGTGTCCCCTAACTATAAAAAGAAAAATGCTGAGTTAGTCAGAAAAGCAAAACAAAAAATTAGGAGAGAAAAATATGGTCAAAATAGGTAGTCATGTCTCTATGAGTGGAGATGATATGTATTTAGGCTCCGTCAAGGAAGCATTATCCTATGATGCGAATGCATTCATGGTCTATACCGGAGCTCCACAAAATACACTTCGAAAAAGAATTAGTGATTTAAGAATTGAAGATGCAGTCAATCTAATGAAAGAACATAATCTATCTTTTGATAACGTTATCGTACATGCACCCTACATTATCAATCTTGCAAATCCTGATCCTGAAAAAAGAGAATTTGCGATTTCTTTCTTGACAGAAGAGGTCAAACGTACAGCAGCAATGCACGCAAAACAAATTGTACTTCATCCAGGAAGCGCTGTAGGCGGTGACAGAGTTCTTGCAGTCGAATGGATTGCAGAAGGTGTTAAAAAGGTAATTTCAAATACTAGAGGACTCGATGTGAAAATAGCTTTAGAAACAATGGCTGGTAAAGGAAATGAAATTGGTAAAACCTTTGAGGAATTAAAGGCGATTATCGATTTAGTTGATGAGAAAGACCGTGTATCGGTTTGTTTTGACACCTGCCATACCCATGATGCAGGATATGAAGTTAAAACTAATTTTGACGGTGTAATCAAGCACTTTGATGAAGTCGTTGGAAAATCATATATTTCAGTATTTCATGTCAATGATTCAAAAAATCCAATTGGAGCAGCAAAGGATCGTCACGAAAACTTCGGTTTTGGCTTCCTAGGCTTTGATAGCTTGCTTCATGTCATTTACCATCAAGACTTTAAAGATATTCCAAAGATTTTAGAAACACCTTATGTAGAAGGAAACCCTCCTTATAAGGAAGAAATTGTCATGATTAAAGAAAAAGCCTTTGATCCAGATTTGGTTCTTAAGCTAAAATCAAAATCATAATGAAAAAGCCTTTATTTTATGACGATTTAATTTTTGATATCGATCATATCACAAAAAAATCAACTCCAGTCTATCGAGCACTATCTAAAAAGTACTACCAAAAGGTCAAGCATTTAGAGATTCATGATGTTTTGGAGTTATGTACTTATTTATTAGAATCCGGCAAATGGGTTCAAAAGTTGATTGCTTTTGACTGGGCTTACTTAAAAAGAAAAGAATACAAAATAGAAACCTTCGATATCTTTGAATCCTGGGTAAAAAACTATATTATTGATTGGTATGATTGTGATGATTTCACTACTCATGCTCTAGGTTATCTAATTCATGATTACCCTGAATTATCGATTCGGTTAAAATCCTGGGTCAATGATTCTAACTTTGCAGTCAGAAGAGCAGCAGCTACATCCCTACTCATTCCAATCAAGAAAAGAAACCACCGAATTATCAATCC
>JAUSOA010000059.1 GCA_030656435.1 Acholeplasmataceae bacterium
CATGATTAAGCTCTTCTTCTGAATTGATTTCCTGATAGGCTACTGTTTTGAAGCCTACATCGTTAATGGTTTTCTTTTCTATCAACCTGTCTTGAGTAAAAAGTAAGGGGAAGGTTCCTTGCGGAAGCTTTTCAAGAATACTAGAAAGTGCATTTCCAGGTATATTTTCAAACTCATAGGTGATCACATCACATAAATCAAATAACTCTTTAAGTGCCTTTTGATCATCAAAATGAGCTATAAGATGAAGATCTGCGACCTGTGATGCAGGACATCCTTCCTTAGGATCTAAGATAATAACACCGTAGCCCATTTGTCTAGCTGAGATAGCGAGCATTCTGCCAAGCTGCCCGCCACCAATGATTCCGATAGTTGCTGGGGGTAAAATAGTATTAAATGACATCCTTAAGCACCTTTTCTGTTTGATTTTTTCTAAATGTATGTAATTTTTCTTTGAGTGTTTCATCTTTAAGTGCTAATATTTGACAAGCGAGTAACGCTGCATTCTTTGCTCCAGGAACACCTATTGCAAGTGTTCCAACAGGTATACCTGCTGGCATTTGAGCAATAGATAGTAAAGAATCAATACCATTAAGTTCTTTACTTTGAATGGGTACCCCAAGTACAGGAAGAATTGTCTTTGATGCGACCATACCGGGAAGATGCGCTGCACCACCCGCTCCTGCAATAATGATTTCAAATCCACGTTTTTCAGCATTTTCAGCGAATTCGAACATAAAATCAGGTGTGCGATGCGCTGAAACAATTTTAGTTTCATAGGATACTCCAAATGATTCTAAAATCATTTCTGTTTCCTTCATCGTTGCATAATCCGATTGACTACCCATAATAATTGCGATTTTTGATAACATTTTTATAAAACCTCCTGTTAAAAAATAAAAAAGCACGAACAAAAGAAGCTCGCACTTTAAAGTACAAAAAACTTCTCTCATAGTCTGTATATTTACGGTATACAGGTAGAAACTTTGGGACCATATCTCCCCGATTATATAAGAAAATATTGTGATATTGATTCGATTCAGTTGTGGAATACAAAACTATTATAGAATAGCTTGTCTCAAATTACAAGGTTTGATGGTAATGTTTTTAAAGAAAGCGTTCACTCCATGAAAAATCTTGATTAGATTATAAAAACTATATAATGAATAGCAAAGAACTTGTGGTGAGCAGATAAAAATAGATGCTAGTAGATTTACGCATCTACTAACACCTACTTTTCTAATTTCTTGATTCAATTTCATTTTTTTACTTATTAGAATGATATGGAAGAAGCTTATTCAATAAGATACATCTTCATGAATAACTGTATATCAGATGCTGGCATCAAACTATAGTAGTTTGGTGTAACTAGATATAAATCTAAATGCCATCCCAAATCCATATAATTTTCAGGAATATAATAATCAATAGACTCTCCAAAATTAACACTAACCGTATGATTAAGAACTGGGAATGGAATAAGTTCACTAACTTGAGGAATCAATGAGTCTACTGTAGTTCCAATACCAAGATTTCCCCCAGTGTTCTCTCCCCACATAAATATTCTACCCAGTGATGTCAAGGCTCCATTGTTATACGCAAATGAATATGTGTGTTGTATTTGTTCATTATCTAATAACAAGAAATTCGAAGTTATATCAGCTGGTGTCGTTACATTAGTACGTGTGTTGTTTCCAATTTGACCTTCATTGTTTAGCCCCCATGTAAATACTCTACCCATCGATGTTTTTGCCATAAATGTAAATGCACAACCACTAATATGATTAATGACTTCACCTTCTTCTAGGTTGAAGACATGAGTAATAAGTGTTGGTGTGGGAACATTTCCTTGAACTACATATCCTAAATTTCCGTGATCATTATTCCCCCATGTATAAACATTTCCCGAATTAGATAGTACCATCACATTTGAGCCTAATGATGCTATAGATTCAATAAAATCTCCTTCCTCTAGAGGAATATTTGAAGTAATGTCAATAGGCACCAGTGATCTATTGCTTATTATTCCAATTCCTAGATTTCCCTCTGTGTTGACTCCCCATGTCAATACTCTATACTGACTTGTTAAAGCCACCATATGATTAAATCCACCTGCATTAACACTGATTATTGTTTCACCTTCATTTAAGTCAATACAGTTTGTAACATTAATGGGTGTTGATTGATGAGTAATATTGCCATTACAAAGTTGCCCATTCCAATTTGCACCCCATGTAAATATTCTTTCTTCTGATGTTATGGCGATATTCGAATAGAATCCAGTACTCAATTTAACTATTTGTTCTCCAGGATTAAATGCGAAAAATGATGTAATATCTTGCGGTAAGGGCATGTTGGTCAATGTCCCATTGCCTAATTGTCCAAATTCACCTGTTCCCCATGTAAAAACTCTACCTAACGACGTTAGGGCAATACTATGCTTATAGCCTGCATGTACTTGAATAATATACTCTTCTTCAGCTAAGTTGAAATTTGATGTTATATTTTGAGGTGTAAGAACATCTTGATTAGTTCCATTACCCAACTGGTAATGTTGGTTTGTCCCCCATGTGAATAATTCGTAATCAGATGTGAGTAGCATCATATGGAAATGTCCCTTGAAATCAATTATGGTCTTATCAACTAAATAGTACTGAATCTCATAAGAGTTTACTTCCCACTTCGCATATAGGATAATATCTCGACTTGGTATGCTTGTGACTTCATTACCATAAAATATAGTGAGTTCAACATCTTCATACCATCCATCATAGGTATGACCTTCAAGTTCAGTCACCGGATTATCAATTGTTGTGCCATATATATCATAAATCGGTTCTAGCCAGCTTCCTCCATTGGTTTCAAAAAAGAGTAAATAATTGCTAATTTCCCATTTTGCATAAAGTGTTAAATCACCAATGGATCCCAATTCAATGGATGAAACTTGGTCTCCTTCAAACACTAAGTTATCAAACCAGCCTAAAAAGGTATAACCTTCCTTTGTGGGTTCTTCAAGATTAATGGTTGTTGTCTCGATTGTGTATGTGTCAGGATTATTGATACTGTTTTCACCATCAAACAATTCATAAGTAATATTATAAGAGGTTGCTTCTAGTTGACCATATAAATTAATATTTTGAGCTGGCATGGTTGTAAAAAGGTATGGTGTTGTAAAATAGATATCTAAATACCAACCGTCAATTGTATAACCTTCCTGCACATAAGAATCGGTATTAGTATCAAACACATAGGTCTCAGTTTTTATTAAATTAGGATAGTCTAAAGGAATCTCTGTTGGAGTAATTTTGTCAACTGTTGTTCCATCACCGAGTTGGCCACTTACGTTATGTCCCCAGGTAAACATGCGTCCTCCTGAGGTTAGAACAGCTGAATAATAACCTCCTATAGAAACTATAGCGATAGTTTCTTCAGCACCTAGGTTAAACTGGTTTGTTATTTCTATTGGTGTAGTTTTATGGATTGTTGTTCCATCACCAATTTGCCCATATGTATTATATCCCCATGTAAACATGCGTCCTGTTGAGGTTAAAATAGCGGAGTGTTCCCCTTCAGATGAAACACTGATGATCGCTTCGCCTTCTTCTATATTAAACTGATTTGTGATATCAAATGGTGTAAATCTATTTGTTGTTGTTCCATCTCCTAGTTGCCCAAAACTATTACGTCCCCAAGTGAATACACGACCTGTTGAGGTTAGGGCAGATGAATGAAAAAATCCTGATGAAATATTTACAATGGTCTCATCGACTTCTAGATTAAAATTGCTTGTAATCTCTATTGGTGTAGAATGAGCATTAGAGTCACTTGTTCCATTACCGAGTTGACCAAAATTGTTATATCCCCAAGTGAAAACGCGATTTAATGAGGTTATAGCAGATGAATGAAAGTCTCCCAATGAAATACTCACAATCCTTTCATCTTCTAATAGACTAAACTGACTTGTAATCTCTAATGGAGTAGATCTATCATTTGTTGTCCCATCACCAAGTTGGCCATACCAATTAACTCCCCAGGTGAACAAACGACCATTTGAGGTGAGTAAAGATGAATGATAACGACCCAATGAGACACTCTTTATGGTCTCGCCTGCTTCCAAATTAAACTGGCTTGTAATCTCTGTTGGACTCGTTTTATACATATTTGTACCATCACCAAGTTGTCCATAATAATTATATCCCCAAGTAAATATGCGCCCTGTTGAGGTAAGGATGGATGAATGATAAAATCCAAATGAAGTACTCACGATGGTTTCATCTTGTGTTAGAGTAAACTGATTTGTAATCTCTGTTGGTGTAGGATGAGCATTATTATCGCTAGTTCCGTTGCCAAGTTGACCAAAATTATTGCATCCCCAAGTAAATATGCGCCCTGATGAGGTTAAGACGGATATATGATCATATCCTTGGGAAATACTAATAATAGTTTCGCCATGATGTAGTGTGATTACTGCTAGTGGGTCATGGTTTTCATAGACGTAATAGTTTATTTCATATTCATTGATTTGCCATTTCGCGTATAATGTAATGTTTTGAGCTGGCATGGTTGTATTTGTATATAGTGTTGTGAGTGCGAAATCACTATACCAACCATCGAAAGAATACCCTTCTAGTATTGGTATATAATTTATGGAATCTTGATAGATATACGTAACAATTCTATCCAGTTTAGGTGAATAAATATTAGATCTGGTAGGAACGGAACTATTTGTGGTTGTACTATCACCCAATTGACCATATGGATTCCATCCCCACATGAAGAGTCTTCCACTTGAAGTTAAGACTGTGGAATGAGTAGCACCTAAAGACACTTGGATAATCTTGTCATCATATACTAAACTGAATCGATTTGTGATTTCGGTTGGAACGAATCTATCTGTGGTTGTATTATCACCTAATTGACCATAATAATTACGTCCCCACATGAAAAGCCTTCCACTTGAGGTTAAAACTGAAGAATGTTCTCTTCCTATTGAAATATGGATAATCTGATCGTCACTCACTAAACTGAACTGACTTGTGATTTCGGTTGGAACGGATCTATTTATGGTTGTAGTATCACCCAATTGACCATATAGATTGTATCCCCACATAAAGAGCCTTCCACTTGAAGTTAAGGCAGAGGAATGAACCCCACCTAGTGAAACTTCGATAATCTGATCATCACTTACTAAACTGAACTGACTTGTGATTTCTATTGGAACGAATCCATTTGTGGTTGTATTATCACCTAATTGACCATATAGATTGTATCCCCACATGAAGAGTCGTCCACTTGCAGTTAAAGCTGAGGAATGATACTCTCCTAATGATACTTGAATGATATGATCACCACTCACTAAGTTGAATCGGTCTGTTATTTCGGTTGGAACGGATCTATTTGTGGTTGTATTATCACCTAATTGAGCAAAATTATTTCTTCCCCATATGAAGAGTCGTCCACTTGAAGTTAAAGCAGAGGAATGATCGCCACCTAAAGATAATTGGATGATTTTGTCCCCACTCACTAAACTGAAGTTGTCTGTTATCTCGGTTGGAACGGATTTATTTATGGTTGTACTATCTCCTAGCTGACCATATGGATTGTATCCCCACATAAAAAGCCTTCCACTTGAAGTTAAAGCTGAGGAATGATTAACACCTAAAGATACTTGGATGATTTTGTCCCCACTCACTAAGTTGAATCGGTCTGTTATTTCGGTTGGAACGGATCCATTTGTGGTTGTATTATCACCTAATTGACCTTCACCATTATATCCCCACGTGAAGAGTCTTCCACTTGAAGTTAAGGCTGCGGAATGAGCCCCTCCTAAAGACACTTGAACAATCATTTCATCTGGATTTAAGACGATGTAAGTAGTTGGATTAACATCTTCAGTTACTATTGCATATGTAATTGTATATTCATTGACTGCCCACTTCGCGTATAGCGTGATATCTCGACATGGAACACTTGTCACTTCATTGCTATAGAATATGTTGAGTTCAACATCTTCATACCATCCATCAAAGGTATGACCTTCAAGCTCAGTCACTGGGTTCT
>JAUSOA010000067.1 GCA_030656435.1 Acholeplasmataceae bacterium
TGTAACTCAAAGAGAATATGACCTTATGGGTTCTAGTGATATAGCATTAATTGCAGAATACGATATGAATACGAAAGTAGCAAAGAAGTTATCACTTGATCTAGGAACCAATCCAAGGTTTGTTCATGCTGGTGCTAATGGTTACGTTATAGAGTCGAAAAATAAATTGTTATTGTTTGATTGGAATTTCCAATTGGTTAAAGAGTTTCCAAATGCAGTATTTTTAGGTTCGAGCTTCTATCATCATGAAAAAGAAAGAGTAACCATATTGATTGGTGAGGATATCAATAGTCTGTGTCAAGTGACTATATATGATGGTATTTCAAGCAAAGAAGTTAATCTTGATGTTAGCTGCAGCAATGCACAAAGACTAAATGTTAGATCAGAATATATTTATTTTGTAACAGCCTCGAAGCTCTACAAGTTTGATTCAACGACTTCCACATTTAGCTTAGTACCCTTAACAACTTTTGATGAGATAGTTAAGTATATAGATAAAGATCTAGTTTACAGGGCTAATCATGTTTACGCTCTAGAACTCTCTAAAAACTGGACGACAGTATTTAATAAGAATATGGATATAACACAGTCTACAAATGCTCAATTCGTCTTTCAAGTTGGGGAAACCTATTATTTAGCAGAAAAACCAAATAGCAATGATAAATTTATCTATAGCTTTGAAAAGATAGAGATTTTAGAAATTGAAGAGGATTTTTCTTATACTCTAGTAGATCATAACCATCTGATTTTACATACAGCAAACTGCACGTTTATAAATTGTCAAAACGTATATAAAAACGGGATAGAACGCGTATTAACTGATGTATCCTACTTTAGAGCAATCAACAGTGATAACGCCATCTATATAGACAATAAATCTAGCAATTCCTATGATGTTATGCACATCAATTTACAAACAAACGAAACAAAAAAAATCATGAGTTTAAATTATAATAGCGAAACAAATATCAATGCATATCCCCACTATATATCGACTAACAATCAATTCACAATTCATGATGAAGAAACAG
>JAUSOA010000068.1 GCA_030656435.1 Acholeplasmataceae bacterium
GATACAAAGTTCCCGCTTCAATACTGACCCCTTTTTGTTCTAAATCCTGTAAAAGAGAATATCCGTATTGATTTTTGCTTAGTTGACTTAAAACTGAAAGAATTTGTGTTCCCCTTTTTAATTCAGAAACCATATTATTGATTAGGTTTACGTCCATCTTCATCACTCCTTGCTTATATTATACTGTATGTCATACACTATTGTCAATATTATATTATTAAATTATTTCGATTATTATTTTTGTTCCTTTTTTAATTTTATTAAAGATTTCCCTTTTTTGCTTTTTTTTAGATAAAAACTGTTATGATTATATAGGAATATCTAAATTTTGATTAATAAAGGAGTGCATTTTGCTGCCAACACAAAATGCTAAAGATTCATGACAAAGCGTGTTCATATTGCAGGAATTTTATTCGCATCTATATTTGGATTTTCATTTATGTTTTCAAAGATTGCACTTGATTTTGTAAGTCCAATCGGTTTGATTGCCTATCGTTTTTTAATTGCTTTTCTTGCATTTGAGATCTTAAGACTTACCAAAGTTATTCATATTAGATTTCAAAAATCAAGCTTTAAGTATATGTTTATGGTTGCTTTATTCCAGCCTGTTCTTTACTTTTTGTTTGAAACGTTTGGACTTCAACTGACTACAAGTGGTGAAGCAGGAATGATGATTGCCTTAATTCCAATCTTTGTAACACTTCTTAGTGCAGTTATACTTAAGGAAAAACCAAATGGAATACAGTTCATCTTCATTTTATTGTCTGTTTCTGGTGTTCTATTCATTCAAATATTTAAATCTAGTGATGGACTGAATGTAAATATTATTGGATTTCTTCTTCTCCTTGGTGCAGTGCTTGCTGCAGCACTATTTAATATTGCTTCTAGAACCGCATCGAAAGCACTTAAACCCTATGAACTGACATATTTTATGATGTTATTTGGTGCTGTCACATTCAATATCATGTATGTAGTTAAGCTTTTAACAGAATCGAGAATATCTGATTATGTTACCAATCTTTATCATATTGAGCTACTCCTACCTATCCTTTATTTAGGTATAGTTGCATCGATCGGCGGATTCTTCTTAGTCAATTTTGCATTAAGCAAAGCTCCAGCTCATATTACATCCATTTACTCGAATCTATCAACAATAGTCGCAGTTGTTGCTGGTGCATTGCTACTAAATGAAAAACTCTATTTTTATCACTATATCGGTAGTTTAATGATTGTGGTTGGTGTCTATGGCACTGTGTCTTTTAGAAGGTATCAAAATCAAAAGTTCGTGCAAAATGAATTAACTAATACTAAATAAATTAAGAATTTTCACTAGTGACCACTTCAACTGGTCTCTTTTTGTTTTGTTTCATGATCATTTCGATATTTTTATTCACATCTCAAGTTCTTATAAAAGCATTTCAGTTCTTACCTTTTTATTTCTTTTAACTTACTTTTTTCTTAACTTTTAGAGACAAATATTCATATATTTATTCTAATGATATAATTACACTACAAAGCACATCAAAGTCATTTGGCTTCATGAATCGTGGAGGTAATCCAATTGCAATCATTCAAG
>JAUSOA010000069.1 GCA_030656435.1 Acholeplasmataceae bacterium
AAACCAGTTGCCATAATTGAATCTGTAACAATGATTAACTTATTATAGGGTCTAATATTTTTTAACATCATTACTGTGTTCTTATTCAAATGCATTCCATCCATAATCATTTCTGTATAGTTTTTTGATGTTAAAGCTGCTCCTAATATTCCTGGTTCATGATGATTTAAAGGACGCATTGCATTGAATAGATGCGTGAAACTACCTGCTCCTTCATGAATCGCTTGATAAGTTTCATCAAAGGTTGCATCACTATGTCCTAATGTAACTTGAATATTATTTTTCTTTGCATATTTGATGAGTTCTAAAGCATTTTCAAGTTCAGGAGCAATGGTTGTTAATCGAATTAAATGATTAGAATCCTCTATAAATGATTTGAATAGATCAAGATCTGGCTTGAGTATATAAGATTCAGGCATCGCTCCTTTATATTTCATAGCAAGATGAGGACCTTCAAGATGAATTCCATGAATAGATGGATAGATTTCTTTAAGTTCAGCAATCCGTTTCAGTTGACAGTGAATGACTTTGACATCATCAGTCATAATGGTAGGTAATACACTAGTTACACCATTTTTTAAGTAGTAGTCCATAATAATTTTCATTTCATCTAAAGTTGCCATATTGAAATCATAGCCCATTGCTCCATGGGTATGGATATCAAATAAACCTGGACAGACGAGCATATTTTTTAGATCAACTGTAAGTTCGGCTGTTAAGTTTTTCCCGATTTCAACAAAACGTTGGTCTTCAACAATAAATTCTAAGGACTCAGTTTTGTTTTTGTACAGCATGTTTAGATTTTTATATAATGTGCGCATAAAATCACTTCCTTCAAACTTATTATAACGGCTTCAGTAAAACTTGACTAGAAAAATGTCATAAATTGTCGTAACTCAACAAATCGATGCATTTTTATTTTTTTCATATACACTAATGATGAGGTGAAATCAATGCTACCAAATGAACTGATCATCTATTCGGATATGGATGGAACACTACTAACTTCATGGGATTTAGGTCCTATTGTCTCAAAAAACAATATGAATGCAATCTTTGATTTTATTGAAGCTGGTGGCTTATTTTCTATAGCGACGGGTAGAAATCTTAAGAACGGGCCAACTTATTTATCAAATCTAGATATTAAGTTACCCATGGTTCTTGTTAATGGTGCATTACTATATGATGCGTATCACAAAAAAGTCATTAAAAAGACGCTAATATCTAAAGATTTCCTTTTTGAATCACTTGATTTTTTTGTTTCACGCAAAGATATTTCATTAGTGATCTCCGATGTGGATGAAGTGTATCATGTAGAACATCCCAAGAAATATCAGACACCCAAATTGGATTTTATAACCAATTCAATATCCATTGAAGGAATAAAAAAACTGGATGTGCTTAAAATCACATTTGTTACATACCCTCAAGAAAGATATAAGATTGAAAATGAGATTCATCAGTTCAAAAGTATAGCAAGCGTTATTCTTGCTGCTTCCTCAACAAGGTTTATTGAAGTTGTTGATTCAAAAGTGAATAAAGGAGATGCTATTCTAGAAGTTATTCAGATTTATAATTTGCATGAAAGAAAGCTTGTATGTATAGGCGACTATCTTAATGATGTTCAAATGCTTGAAATTGCTGATATTGCTGCAATACCACAAAATGGTCTTGATAGTCTTAAGACTCCAGGTAGGTTAATTACTAGTCATCATAATGAAGACGCAATCTATGATTTAATTCATCAATTGAAGACAAAACTATTTAAGAATTGACACGCCATAACAAAAACACCCGATTTTTAACCATTGTGCATTAATTTTTGCCAGAAAACGACAAAATGATGCATTCGTTCGCGCTATCGATTAAAATATTGTTATATCATGTAAGCGTTTTATAAAAATAGTTTAGGGAGAAAAAAATGAGTAAAACATATATTCGTGTCGATGATCGCTTAATACATGGTCAAATCGCTGTTGCTTGGGCACAAACGCTATCTATTGGTGAAATCATAGCGATTGATGATCAAACCGCAAACAATAAAATGTTGCAGCAGATTATGTTAATGGGAGTTTCAAAAAATTATAATCCAAGTATTATTTCATTTAGCCAAAGTGAAGAAGTTTTAAATAAAGAGACATCATTGAACCGACTCGTCATCGTAAGAAGTCCTGAACAACTTGAGTTAATCATTCCTTTCATTAAAAATCTTGAAATGGTCTATTTGGGCAATATACAAAAGACACCTGAATCTAAATATAATATGTCTAGTGGAGCAGGTGGTGTATTATTCTTTTCTCAAAGAGATATAGATGCAATTAGTCGCCTCGATGAAAAAGGAATTAAATTTGTTTTGCAAATGGTACCATCATCAGGAAGTAGAACTTGGGAACAAGCAAAAAAAACATTTAAGTAGATTCTTAAAGATTCGTCTTTTAAGATAGAAAAGAAAAAGAAGGAGAAAAAAATGGATATTTTTCAAATTATCTTGATTGCATTGTTTGTCTATCTGGGATCCATCGGTTCGATTGTCGGAAATACAATTGGCTGGTACAATCTAGGTAGACCGCTTGTAGCGTCATTTGTAGTTGGTTTAATTTTAGGCAATGTACCACTTGCTTTAGAATTAGGATTATTACTACAACTCGCTTATTTAGGTAGTGTTACACCTGGTGGCGCAATGGCTTGGGATCTCTCATACGCAAGCTATATTGGTATCGCAGGTGCACTGGTCTTTGGGACAACATTCGAAAACGCTCAACCTTTTGTCTGGTTATTTGCAGGTATTGGTGGCGCAATTGGTGTTGCAATGTGGAATTTAAGCTATGCACTTAACATTTTCTTAAATCGAATTGCTCAAAAAGGTGCAGATGATGCTGAACCTAAGAAGATGTTCTTAGCAAACGTAGTTGGTGGTCAAACTATAGGGTTTGTGTTGCGTTTTGTTCCTGCAGTAGTTGTTCTCTATTCTATTTCAGCTACAGGTGGTACAAATATTGCTGAGTATATCCCAAGTTGGTTAACAACAGGATTATCTATATTTGGTGGTATGATGGCTGCTCTTGGTATGGGTATACTCTTATCATTCTTAGTTAAGAAGAAGATTCACTTCGCAATTTTCATGGCAGGATTTGTTTTGATCGCATATTTTGGCGCATCAATTTCAATTCTTGGTGTTGCAGTAATCGCTGCAATCGCTGCATATGTTTATTACACAATTAACGAAAAGAAAGCTAAATCTGGAGGTGCATTCTAATGACTCAAAAAGGAGAAAAAAAGATTAGCGCCAAAGCCTTAAACAAAGCATGGTGGATTTGGTTCTTCTGGCATGGTTGTTCTCAACAAGCTGAATCAATGCTTGGTATGGCATTTGCTCACTCAATGACACCAGTTATTGATGATCTCTATGGAGATTCTAAAGAAGAAACAAGTAAAGCTTTAAAGCGTCATCTAACATTGTTCAACACAGAACAACAAGTCGGAGCAATTTGTCCAGGTATCGTTTGTGCACTTGAAGAACAAAGAGCGAATGGCAAGGTCAATGATGAAACAATTAGTGCAATCAAAGTTGCTCTTATTGGGCCAACATCCGCTATTGGAGATTCAAT
>JAUSOA010000077.1 GCA_030656435.1 Acholeplasmataceae bacterium
GGATATAAAGATTAGGATAATAGCAAGCTCAAATGAGAATCCATAGATAAGAAAGGACATGGAAAACAACGCTCCACCAAGTAGTTCAAATAAGAGATGGCGAATCGGTATTTTCGTTTGACAAAAATGACACTTCCCAAAATTGATTAAATACCCAAAGATTGGAATGATATCAATCCATCTAAGCTCATGACGACATTTGTCACAATGTGATCTGCCTGAAATCGATTCAAATTTAAGAAGTCTTTCCCCTATTACAAGATAAAAAGAGGTGAGTAAGGCACCAAGTATGAAAATGAGTGTTGCATAAAGTATTGTCATATTGACCTACTCCTAAGTTTGTTATTAAAAAAGGAGGTATCTAGAGTTAGAGACCTCCATTGAATGCAAGCTTTAAAATCTTATGGTTTTTCGTAAACTAATGTGTCATTGACATAAAAATCTGTTGCTGTGGTTCCTGCTGCATCTGAATAGAATCTAACAACACCACCAACAATCTTAATATATACAGCTGTCTTAAGAACATTGTCTGTACCATTTAATGAGAATGTGTTAGCCTTTAGATCAATAAAGTCATCTTGTTCTAGCTTATCAAGTGTAAACACTGCTGTTCCACCATATAATTCTGCAGCATCAACGATTGCATTATAAGTTGCTTTATCAGCGTTAGCTTGTTGTCTTGCAATTAAACCACCAATTGTTGGTACAGCGATTGCTGCGATAATTCCGAGGATTACTACTACTGCAAGTAGTTCTACTAAAGTGACACCTTTTCTATTCTTAAGAATTTTGAACATTTTTCATTCCTCCTATTTGTTTATAGTTTCTAATTTAATATTAACACTGTTTTTAATTAAGTCAATAATACTTCAATAGAATTAATAAAATTGTAATATTTGACTATATTTGTGAGCCTAATGAAAGCATTGGAAGCATAATCGCTAGGATCAATACACCAACAATTGCGTATACAACAAGAAGTAATATTGGCTGAATGGAATTCTTGAGCTGTTGAATTCTCATTTCAGAAACTCCATTATAGTAAGAAGATAGGTTTTCCATAAGCTTTGGAATATTTCCTGTCTTTTCACCAGTTGAGATCATTCTTGCCATAATCGGGTCAATAAAGTTACTTTCTTCAAACGCTTTCGCGAATGGTTTTCCATCTTCAATATACTTTAAAGTCTTGATAATCAAGTTCTTGTAAACCATATTGGTTACAATTCCTTTTGTGGTTTGCAATGCCTTAATCGAGTTGACTCCATTGCTTAGCATCTGACTTAAAGAGTTCGCAATCAGTATTTGATTATTCATTTGAATTAAACTGCCAAAGATTGGAATCTTTAGTGCGAACACTGTTAAAAAATAATGAAATTTCGGAATCTTGCGATTCATAAATGTGAATATACCAAATAATAGAACGAGAACCCCTAAGATTAGCAATGCATATTCCTTCATAAATAAACCAACATTTAAAAACATTTTGGTTATTCCTGGTAGTTCTGCACCTTCAAATGAAGCGAATAATCCTGTGATGTTGGGGAAAACGAAGATAAGCATACCAGCGGATATGAGTAATGCTGCTGCTAAGTAGATCAGCGGCATTCTTAATGCTGCTTTAATCTCTGTCGTAAGCTTCATTTGATGCTCATAATACTCTGCCATTTTAATCACTGTAGATCCAAGCTCGCCAGATATTTCACCGATTTCAACCATTTGAACTAATAAATTAGGAAATTCCTTAGGTCTTTTAGATAATGCCTTTGAAAATGTAAATCCATTATTGATTTGCTGATAAAGTTCAAAATATAATTTACGTTGGACTCTATTTTCTTGCTGTAGTGATAATAGTTCTAGAGCTGAAATCAGTTTTACACCAGCATTCAATAAGGATCCTAATTGTTTCAAAAAGAAAATCAAGTTTTTCGTGCTGAGTTGGCTTCCAAATGTGATTTGATCTAATTTTCCAAGAATACTTCTATATTCAGTAATATTTTTAATATCGTAGTTTTTTGATTGTAAATATTTGACAACCACATTACGATTCAGTGCTTCTATCTTTCCATGAATCGTTTTTCCTTCAGCATTAATCGCGAGAAATTTATAGTTACGAAGCTCCATGATTCATCACTCCCAATCACTTGCGACTTTCATCACTTCTTCTAGCGTAGTAATGCCTTGCTTCACCTTAAGAAGCCCTGATTCAAGGATTGTCATCATACCTTCAGTTCTTGCAAGCTTACTAAGTTCGATTACATTGGCATTTTCAGCAATTAATCTTTGCATGTTTCTTGTAATTGGAAGGACCTCGAAGATACCAACACGGCCAGCGAATCCTTTAAAGTTACAGGATGGACATCCCTTTGGATGCTTTACCTTATCAATAATCATTCCATATTTTTTAAACATGAAGACTTCACTCGGACTTGCTTCTTCTTCATAGCTACATTCTGTGCATAGACAACGAACAAGTCGCTGTGAAATGATTCCAGAAAGTGAGGATGCGATTAAGAATGGTTCGATTTCCATATCTAGTAATCGAGTTACTGTTTTAACTGCGTCGTTGGTATGTATAGTAGATAAAACTAAATGTCCTGTTAGTGACGCACGAATTGCGATTTCAGCTGTTTCGACGTCTCTGATTTCACCAACCATGACAATGTTAGGATCCTGTCTTAAAATCGATCTTAAGGCCTTAGCAAACGTTAACTCAACTTCGGGGTGCACCTGAACTTGATTGACTCCAGGCATTTTAATTTCGACGGGGTCTTCAACTGTCACGATATTTACACCTGGTTTATTCAATTCATTTAAGCAGGCATAAAGTGTTGTTGTCTTACCTGAACCTGTTGGTCCACTGACCAACACGATTCCATTGGGACGATCAATCATATCTCTAACCAATCGTTCTTCCTTTGCAGAAAGTCCGATTGCAGTAATTTTATTCATTGAGCCTGATAAGTCTAGAATACGCATAACAACCTTTTCACCACGTACCGTAGGTAGTGTTGAAATACGAAGATCAATATTTTTTTGCTGAATTGCTGTTTGGATTCTACCATCTTGTGGAACTCTAGTCTCTGTAATATCCATTCCTGACATAACCTTGATTCGACTAATCATTTGATTGTGAATCTTAATTGGAAATTCTTTGACAATATCAAGTACACCATCCACTCGATAACGAATTAAAACCTTATCATCTAGTGGATCAATATGAATATCTGATGCACGTTGGAAAACTGCAGATGTAAGAATTTGATTCACCAATTTGACCATTGGTGTATCAACTTCATCATC
>JAUSOA010000085.1 GCA_030656435.1 Acholeplasmataceae bacterium
GTATTTAGAAATGAGTATGCATCTGACTGGTATCATGTCACCTTTTGTAGGACATGGAATCGAATTGGGTGATATCACAGTTTATAATTTTAACGGAGATGAAATTACTGCAGGATATAGTCTTCAATGGTATCGAGTCAATCCATTTACCTATGAAGAAACATTAATCTTTGGTGCAACCAATCCACTTTATATTACAACCTATCAAGACGTTGGATATTATTTAATGGTTAAGGTCACTGGTGATGAAGTGAACATCGGTGGTATGATGAAGATTTATAATTGGGACACAGTCAAAATCATGAATAAAGGTTATGTCACTAACGATACAACATTAGGCTTTAGCATCGGTTTTGACTATATCATTGACATCAATGATTTATATGATTTAGAGATTTATGACATGAACGGAAACCTAATTTCAATTGATAATGTATTGGCAACTGCAGATCCAGCTGTCTTCAATATCGAATTAGACCTTATTGGTGTTGATTCTATTTACATCAATTTATATAAACCAACATATACTATTGGGCAATACGGAGAATATCATGATATGATTGGAATTTATGTTTACCTATTGGGATAAAAAAACGATAATCAATGAAAAGGTGGAATTCATTTTTCCACCTTTTTTCTTTTAATTATAACTGTGTTCAAGATAAATGTTGAGATAAATGTTGATATGGCTTAAATATATCAACAGGAAATGATTTTCGATGAATATCGCTTGTTCTTATCAAAACATCACTGGATATAGCATACTTTAGTGATTCATAAGCATGATGATTTGATGGCAACTGATAGTTTAGATATTTCATAAACCTGAACCACATCAAATAATTCTCTAAGTGTTTCGTTGAAACACCCCTAAATCGTTTGAACCAAGTCTTAAGTTCACTGTGATATTGATTGATTAACCCTAAACTGTATTCGTCTTTCACATGTAATCCAGAAGGTATTTGAGTTAAAGCACATCCGAGATCCTTTATAATATCACGATACGCAGATTTACTGTCCGTCGTGAAGTGACTACCTTGTTGAACCTTACCTTGAAGTGGTTCTTGAAGATTTTCTTTTAATGGATTCCCTTGCCCGATAATTTTGGTGATGACTTGGTCGTTTTCATCAATTGCAACAAAGACGCATACCTGTTCATTAGATACGCCACGATAAATACCTGGTCCACCTTTTTTCTTGGGGTCTCTAGGCATAGATTTCTTCTTCCAAGGTCCCTTCATATTGAGTAAAAAATAGGTTTCATCCGCTTGAATTTCACCGGATAATTGAATAACCTCTTGATAGTTTTTAATCGCTTCGATAACTTTATGACGCCATGCAAAGGCGGTGGTCTTCGAGATACCAACCTCTAAAGCAATCGCTTTTAAGGACAATCCATAAAGCATATACTTGATAAAGCTAGACCACTGTTCATATGACTTCTTGGTGTATCTAACAATAGATGCAGAAGTGTCAGATTCTGTTTTACCAGTCGTCTTATTAAAGTATCTTTGACGACCACGTGAGGTTTTACCATATTTAACCAAGTGTTCCTGTGAACTCTTTTCCCTGAAGATGATTCTATGGAGTGCATCTGCAGCTTCGTTGATCGTTTTATGATTTAACTTCATCTTACCTAGCAATTGATTATAGTCATCCGCACATAGCATATTGATAACTTCATATAAGTGGTGTGTCTGATTCATGTTTGGTAGTCTCCTTAAAATAAATGTCCTTAAGCAACCAGCTCGAAGGTTTCTTATCGCCAAACAAGAAATAGTCAGCAAGCTGGTTGATTAAAGACACTTATAAAAAGGCTTTGATTGTATGACTAGTTCTCGTTTGGCACTAATATTCTACCAAACTATTTAATTTTAGACAATTTATTTATACTAAATCAACATTTATCTTGAACACAGTTTACTTATTAATAAATGTA
>JAUSOA010000107.1 GCA_030656435.1 Acholeplasmataceae bacterium
ATGATCGTAAAAAATATGATGGAACGCACCATTGCACTCGCAAATTCAAGAAAATAGGTGATGATATGTTAATCGCATCTTGTGGATCAGTAGAATCTAATGATTGTCTAATTACAGTTAAACCTTATGATTCGATTCAAATAGAAATCGAAAGTATTGTTTTGAATCAATTTGGCGAGCAAATCGAAAAAGTGATTCGAGACACTTTAAAGGACCTTAAAATTGATAAGCTTTTCGTTAGAATCGATGATAAGGGTGCTCTTGATTATACAGTCAAAGCAAGGTTGATTACTGCAATCAAAAGATTGGAGGAAAGTCATGCGTAGAAGTTTACTTTTTATTCCGTCAAATACACCAGCAATGCTTCAAAATGCTGATGTTTTTGCTGCTGATGCAGTCATCTTTGATCTTGAAGATGCTGTTCTTCTATCCGAAAAAGATGCAGCATTAAATTTACTCAATCAATTCTTATCTCTTTTTCCTTTGGGATCAGTGGAAAAGGTAGTTCGTATCAATGGTCTTGATTCAAGTCTTGGCTTTGTTGATTTAACAACAATAGTCACTGATAAGATTGATACCATCATGCTACCTAAGGCAACGAAAGAGATGACATTACTTTTAGTAGAAGTTTTAAGGAAGATTGAGAAAAAAACAAAAATGACAAAAAAAATAGGAATCATTCCTATTATCGAAAAAGCGAGTTCAGTTCTTGAAGTCGCAGACATAGCAAAAATCGAAAGAGTGAATGGTCTTCTTCTTGGCGGAGAGGATTTAGCAACTGATCTTGAAGTTCAAAGAACTGAAAATGGATTAGAAATTCTTTTCAGTAGACAAATAGTAATTCTAGCTGCAAAAGCAAATCAAATTGATGCAATCGATACACCGTATACAAACACAACAAACCAATCTGGTTTTGAAAGTGATTCCGAATTCGCGAAATCACTAGGAATGAATGCGAAGGCATGCATTCACCCTATACAAATTGAAACTGTAAATAAGATATTTTCGCCAAAGGTATCAGAAATTGAATATGCCCTGAAGGTTATTGCTGCATATGAGGCTGCTATACTTGAAAAAAGGGGTGCTTTTTCAGTTGATGGTAAAATGGTTGATAAGCCTGTAATTGAACGTGCTCAAAAGGTTATTGAAAAAGCCAAGCTTTGGAATTTATTATAGGTGATATATGATTAATTCTTTAAATCGGGTCATCCCTGATTTCTTAACACCATATCAAGGGATTATCAAAGGAAAACGAAAATTAATAGAAGAGGTAGTATCAAAAAATAAGGAAAAGCTAAATAAAAGCATTTCTGATATTTTTGATATAGTCCCAATTACTTCAGGTATGACCTTATCCTTTCATCATCATTTACGAAATGGTGATGATGTTTTAAATATGGTCTTAGCTGAAATCAAGAAAAGAGACCTTAAAAATATGATCCTCGCTCCTTCTGCTATTTTCCCTGTTCATGCTCCAATGGTTGAACTGATTCAAAACGAAAATATTATAAAAATATATACAAATTATGTGAATGGTCCTGTTGCTGAAACAATCAGTCAAGGTTATTTGAAGGAATTACTCATTATGGATACTCATGGTGGAAGACCTAGAGCAATTGAGTCTGGGGAACTTGCAATCGATTGTGCATTCATTGCAGTTCCAACCTCAGATAAAGAGGGAAATGGAAACGGTATTGATGGGTTAAGTGCATGTGGTACCTTAGGCTATGCAATCTCTGATTTAATGTATGCAAAGGTAAAAGTTGTTGTTACTGACCATTTAGTTGAATCAGTAGATAGGATAGATATTGAAGCTAAGTATGTAGACTTTGTTGTTTTAGTCCCAAGAATTGGTGATGCAAATGGAATCGTGTCCGGAACTACAAAACCAACCAAAGATCCTGTCCAATTAAAAATAGCCAATGATACAGCGAAGCTTATCGAAGAGCTTGGATTTATCAAGCAAGGCATGAGCTTTCAAACCGGTGCTGGAGGGACTTCCCTTGCTGTAGCTAAGGCATTAGAATCCAAAATGATTCAAAAGAAAATTAAAGGATCATTTGCATCTGGAGGAATCACCGACTTTTTAGTTCAAATGCATGAAAGTGGCCTATTTGAAAGGTTATATGATGTTCAATGCTTTGATTTAGAGGCTGTTAAGTCGTATAAAAGAAATAAATATCATTTCAAAATGAGTGCATCAAAATATGGAAATCCTTTGGATAATCCAATCGTAGATGAGCTTGATGTCGTTATCCTTGGTGCCACAGAAATCGACTTAGATTTTAATGTCAATGTCACTACCGATTCACACGGAAATATTATCGGTGGTAGTGGTGGTCATTCGGATACAGCTGCTGGGGCAAAGCTAACGATTATAACAACGAATTTGTTAAAATCAAGAACTTCGATGATTAAAGAGCATGTGACTACGATTACCACTCCTGGTGAAACTATTGACTGCTTAGTCACCGAAAGAGGAATTGCAATCAACCCTAAAAGAGTGGATTTACTTGAAAAGTTAAAGCATTCTAAATTAAATATTGTTGCTATGGAAGACTTACTAAAGAAGGCACTGGACATCACCGGAATTCCTCAAAAAAGAAATCATTCCAATCGGATTATTGGTGTTGTAAGATATAGAGATGGTTCAATCATAGATAGTATCTATAAGATTTAAGGAGATTTTATGTACCGTTTTGTTGACTGCATGTCAAAAACTGAATTGAGTGACGTTCAAAATCTTTTAATCCAAAACGATTTAAGTTTTGATGATAATGTTACTCAAACGATAGGAATCTATGACGGTGAAACCATGGTCGCAACAGGTTCACTTTATTCAAATGTAATTAAAATGATTGCTGTGGATACTTCTCATCAGGGAGAAAACCTAACAGCGATGATTCTAACTCATTTGATACGCATTCTAAACGAGAAGGGTATTCAAAAATACTTTCTTTTTACAACTCAAAAAAGTAAAGCGTTCTTTCTAAACTACAATTTTTCTCTCGTATATGAAAATGATTTTGTCGTGATGCTTGAAAACAAGTTTGATACTATCATTGAAAGACTGACTCGGTTAAGAGCTTCAATTACATACAATAGAGGAACGATAGCTTCGATTGTGATGAACTGTAATCCTGTCACTCTAGGTCATCTTTATTTAATAGAAAAATGCGCATCACAAAATGATAACGTAATTATTTTTTTAGTCGAAGAAAATAAATCTGTCTTCCCCTACGAAATTCGATTAGAGTTACTAAAAAAATCCACTGCACATTTAAAAAATGTTCATATCCTTCCTTCTACTCCCTATATCATCAGTACTGCAACCTTCCCTACCTACTTTCTTAAAGAAATGAGTGAACGATCAGTTGTATACATGAACTTAGATATTTCAATTTTTAACAAATATTTCATTCCTATTTTTTCAATAGATTTTAGATATGTTGGAAGTGAACCGTTGGATCCTACTACCAATGCTTATAATGAGACCATGAAAAAAATTCTTAAGGAAAAGTTAGTCGTCATTGAAAGATTAAGAGATAAACAAAATGTAGTCAGTGCATCACTCATTCGCAAATTAGCAGTCGAAAAAAAATATGATATGATTAAAATGTATACACCAACTCCTACCTATAAGTTTTTAAAATCAAAAAAAGGAAAGGCACTATTCCATCATGAGTGATTTGTTAACAGCTAGAGAAAGTAGACATTTTCGCATTCAAGAGCTTCATGACACATTTAATCTACCTTTAATTTCGATTAAAGCAAATATTCCAGGAGAAAACAAGAATATCTCTGAAGCGTATCTTTTGGTGCGCTTATTTTTAAATGAATTAAAGCCATATGTATCCATCAAATACCTTGAGTACAAGGAAAGTATGGATGGCCCTTATTATTTAATAGTTACTCTTAAAGATAACCATCAAGATATTAAATCGATTCTTGTTGGTATTGAAGATACACACCCGCTCGGAAGATTTGTTGATCTAGACTTCTATCTAGATGGTCAAAAATCAGTTTCTAGAGGTGATTTGAAGCTTCCGTTCAGAAAGTGTTATCTATGTGAAAATGATGCACATGATTGCTCAAGAAATCAAACGCACACGATAAAAGAGCTAACTTCGTTTATTCATAAATCCATTGAAAAATATCTTTTTAACTTAGTTACTGACTATGCAGAAAAAGCGATGCTCTATGAACTTAATATCGAACATAAATTTGGACTAGTTACAAAAACAACCATGGGATCTCATAGCGATATGACCTATGACCTCATGCTCAAGGCTCAGAAAGTGATCATTCCATACTTTGGCAAAATGTTTATAAAGGGATATCGCTCAAACGATATCCATAATCTTTTCATCGAAGCTAGAGAAATTGGTATTTCGGCTGAAGAGGAGATGTTAAAAGAAACTGGTGGCATCAATTGCTATAAAGGGTTAATCTTTGTGTTAGGACTTGTGATGCTATCTACTGGATATATGATTTCACATCATCAACAATTCGATTTGATTTTCAAAAATGTTCAAAATATGACAAAGGATCTTTTGAAAGAGTTTGATAGAGACCCAATCACTTTTGGTGAACAGGCATTTCATACCCATCAGGTCAAGGGAGCACGTGGTGAAGCTTATCTCGGATTTCCAACCATTCACCTTGCTTTAGTCAATCTAGAATATAAGGATAGTCTATCGGATTCTGCTCTTCGCGGACTTCTTCAAATGATTATACTTTCAACTGATGACACTGTACTTTTAAAAAGAGCAGGTACTTTAGAAAGATATATGATGATTAAAAGAAAATTATCTGAAGTCGATACTGAAAATTTAGATGAGGTTATCGAGTTTACAAAGTACTGTATCAAAGAAAATATTAGTTTCGGTGGCTCAGCTGATTTATTAGTGTCTACGATATTTTTATTCTTAATCAAGAAAAAACTATATTAAAAAAGGTGAAGTTCGCAAACTTCACCTTTTGTTTATCTTTATATTGAATTAAAACGCTTCTGAAACAGTTTTCCCCTGCATGTGGAGGATTAAATAATCTGGTCCACCTGCTTTTGAATCTGTACCACTCATATTGAATCCACCGAATGGTTGATATCCAACAATCGCTCCTGTACATTTTCTATTTAGATATAAGTTACCGACATGAAACTCTCTACGAGCTTGTTCAAGATGCATTCTATTGTTAGAAATGACTGCACCAGTTAAACCATATTCCGTATTATTTGCTACCTTAATGCCTTCCTCAAAGGATTTGACCTTGCATACTGCAAGTATGGGGCCAAATATTTCTTCTTGCATCAATCTTGAGTCTTCCTTCAAATCAATGAATATTGTAGGATTTACAAAATATCCCTTTGACTTATCTGCTTTACCACCAATTGCTAGTCTTCCTTCTTCTAAGCCAATATCAAAATATGAAGTGACCTTATCAAATGCCTTTTCATCATTTAATGGACCCATGAATGTGTCTTTAAGCTCTGGGTTTCCAACTTTAATGGTCTTCGTGATGTTGACCATTTTTTCAACGACTTCATCATAAACATCTTCATGAATGATTGCTCTAGAACATGCACTACACTTTTGTCCAGAAAAACCGAATGCTGAACGAACAATACTTTCTGCGGCTAAATCGAGGTCTGCATCACTATCAACAAGAATTGCATCCTTGCCACCCATCTCAGCAATAACTCTCTTTAACCAAAGCTGTCCTTTATGAACCTTAGCAGCTTTTTCATAGATGCTAATACCGACTTCTTTACTACCTGTAAATGAGATGAATCTTATTTTTGGATGATTGACGATATAATCACCAATTTCAGCACCACTGCCTGGGATAAAGTTAATAACACCATTGGGTAGTCCTGATTCCTCTAGAACTTCGACAAATTTATAGGCGATGACTTGAGTCGTACTTGCTGGCTTTAATAAAATAGTATTTCCAGAAACGATCGCTGCTGTTGACATACCAACTAAAATAGCGAGCGGGAAATTCCAAGGTGAAATAATTGCTCCAACTCCAAGTGGTATATATTTATATTCATTGCGTTCCATATTTCTTCTGCTCAAAATAGCGTCATCAATACGATCTAATGATAGCATTTGACGACCATAGTACTCTAAAAAGTCGATGGCTTCAGCAACATCTGCATCCGCTTCTCCCCATGGTTTACCTGCTTCTTTTGTCATCAGTGCTGCAAATTCAAACTTTCTTCTTCTAATGATTCCAGCAGCCTTAAATAAGACATCTGCTCTAACCTCGGGCTTCACATACTTCCAGGTCTCAAATGATTTAAGTGCAGCATCTAATGCAAGATCTGCATGCGCAATCGATGCTTGAGAAATGGTTCCTACGATTTCTTTGTGATTAGAAGGATTTAGCGAAGTCATTTGTTTTGATGTCTTAATTCGTTTTCCATTGATGATTAAATCATAGGATTTCCCCATGTAGGTGGAAACGACTGCTAAACCTTTCTCATAACCCTTGATGTTTTCATCTTTGCTGAAATCTGTAAGTGGTTCTGTTTGATAAGTATAAATTGACATATTTTTTCTCCTTTATTATACGACTGATTTTTCGACGTGGAATTGATCCATCTTTTTAAATCTATCGAGATGGAGTGATTCCGTATCAATCGTTTTGTTTTCATTTAATATGATTTCACTTAAGAGTAGACCTGTCATTGGAGCGAACATAAAACCATGCCCAGAAAAACCGCATGCCATGTAAAATCCTTCTAAATCCTTAGTGTCACTTATAATTGGTTGACGATCTGGTGACATATTGTAAGAGCCACCCCATTGTCTTACCACTCTTAGTTTACCAATTAATGGCATAATATCAGTAACTGTTTTCGCCATATGGTCTAAAAACTGCCATGTCGACTCAACATCATGACCCTTTTCAACAAATGGATTACTTCTTCCCATTAAAAACGCACCATGTGGAACCTGTTGACAATAAATGTTTTTTGAAAAACTCATTACCATCGGACCTTGCATACGTTCTATTGGTTCAGTGGCTAAAATTTCATGATTTTCAGAATATACAGGTATATCCACACCCGCCATATCCCCAACCTCTTTAGAATATCCTCCTGCTGCATTAACAACCTTAGTAGTCTCATAAGTATTTTTATTGGTTACGACTCTAACTATTTTTTTATCCTTAGTTTCAATACTTAAAGCCTCTTCAAAAAACGAGAAGGTAACCCCAAGCTTTTTTGCTGCAAGGAAATAAGCCTCAGTCATCTTAAATGGATTTAAATGACCGTCAGTTTGACAAAATGTAGCACTGATGAATGCGTCTGGATTTAAATGTGGAACTATCTTAAGTGCTTCATCTTTAGTCAATTGCTTTGAAGGTATTCCAAGAGAATTTTGAAGTTTAACGTTTTTCGTAAACTGTTCATGCTCCTCTTTAGTAGTAGCAAGCATTAAGTAACCCTCTTGCTTAAATTCAAGGTTTCCATCATATTCTAAAATATCTTTCGCATGCTCGAAAAATTCAATACTCTTTTTTGCAAGTATACAGTTCATTGGTGTCGCCCATTGTTGTCTAACACCAGCTCCACAACGTCCTGTTGCACCATTGGTAAAGTAACCTCTATCAATTACATGAATGCCTTCTACACCCTTTTTTGCTAGGTTATACGCAATACTAACTCCACTAATACCTGCACCAATGATTAATATATTAGTCTTCATCTTGATGATCCTCAGCAATCTTAGCAAGTGGTACACCTAAAACTAGAGGTCTAACTTTATGGATTGGTACCTCTTGAATTGGAGTTTTTGTATGCTTAGCAATCTCTTTTTGTGTTAAGTGACCGCAAGTATTGGCTTGACATGGTCCCATTCCAACACGAAGTAGTCTCTTTAAATCTTCAAATGTGTCATAGCCTTTTTCAAATGCTTTCTCAATTTGCTCGAGTGATACATCCTCACAACGGCAAATAATAATATCTTTTTTATTTGTCATATTTTTTTCCTAATGGTAACAAAATCATGGATAAATAATGCAGGAACACTGACTGTTACAACTGCTGTATGATCTTGTTTTTTATTGATTGCAACATGTTCTATTAAAGCTTCGCAAATAACTTCACCACTCCGGTTGACACCATCCCAAATGGAATTCTTTTCCGGCATTGGTATAAACTCGTATGGAATTTTAAATACAGAATCAGAACCTCTAATTTGAGCAATCACGATAGCAAGTCCTGGACAACTTGGAACACAAACTCCACAGCCAGTACACACATCCACTAATAGATGCGGTTGCGTATTGATATTGGGTCCAATTTCGATTGCATCAAATGGACAGCTCGTTGAGCATGGGTTACATGGGATATCTTCATAGCATTCCAAAATAGCTTTTGGCTTTAATAAAGCCTTTTGATCAGGAAAGCGGGATAAAACTAAATCTTTTTCTGGTATTCCAGTCTTATTTAACATGTTGAATCCCCTTTCTTAATTTTTCTAAGCCTATCTTCGTCTTAATTCCAAAAGGACCATCACGAAGCATCGATAGTTGACTTTCATAATGTGTAATGAGTTCATTTTCTTTTGGATGTGGTTTATGTAAACTGTTTGCTACATATAAACCTGTTAAATAGCCCTCCATCATTGCAGAGCTTGCTTCTTCAATACCAACTGCGTCACCACATACAAAGACATTAGGAACGCTTGTCTGATGATGATAATCGATAACTGGTACAAATCCTCCAAGCTCACTAATGAACTTGGTTTCTGCATTAATCATCGATATCAATTGATACATTGGTGATAATCCAACTGATATGCAAAGTGCATCTAAAGAAATGATTTGATTCGTATTTGGGATTTCTACCCATTTTTCATCTAAAGAAACGATTTCGATTTTCTCAATCGAATCCGTACCAATTGCTCTTTTTATTGTAGTTGATGTATATATTGGAATACCCAATCTTCTAATCTTTGAAGCATGCACCTTATATCCACCAATGGTAGGAGCAGCTTCTATTATAGCTTTGACTTTGACTCCAGCTTGTAGAAGTTGATAGCTAACAATGAGTCCGATATTTCCACTTCCCACCATAACGATTTCAGAGCCAGGAAGAACTCCGTAGTTATTCATTAAGGTTTGAACAGCTCCAGCTCCATAAATACCTGGTAAATCATTATTTTCAAAAGCAAGGAACTTCTCGCTTGCACCTGTTGCTAAGATTACAGCCTTTGCTTGATATCTTAAATATTCATGATTGTCATAGGTAGTGACTACATGGTCAGGATAAAGACCTGTAACTGTTGTATTCGATTTAATTTCTAGGTTTTCAAAATCATTAAGATCACTGATTAGCTTTTTAGCAATATCAAATCCTCTTGTTTTCGCATATTGTTCTTTTGAACCAAAGAACTTATGTGTTTGCTTAACAAGCTGCCCACCTAAATTAGGACTTCTATCAATTAATAAAACACTAATTCCAGCTTCTAAAGCAGTTTTTGCAGCACATAGACCAGATGGTCCACCACCAATGATAATTAAGTCTTTATGAATCATTTGACTACCCCCTTGTTGGTCTGTCTTTCAACAATCATATTTTCTTCAAGTGGAGTAATGCATGTTCTGACATTTGGAATGCCATTGACAACCATATTACAAGAAGCACAGTTGCCAATTGCACAATAAAAACCGCGTGGGCGGTGTTCTTTAATGCTATAGCTAAGTGTTTTAACTCCTAATGCATGAAGCGCTGAAGCAATGGTATCACCCTGGAAACCTTTGACTTTTTCGCCTTCAAAAATAAAGAATATCTCTTCCGTTTTCGGGAATGTTAGAATAGGATGTTTTTCGATACGCATGTTCGTTTCCTTTGTCTTTTTTCTTGTTCGTTGACCTTATTTTATCACATATTTATGTGATATCAAAGGCTATCTTAAAAAACGCTTACATTTTTAATTTTATTCATATATATTATGAAATGATTGCATGAATTTAAAAAAAGGAACTTATAAAAGTCCCTTGTAAAGTATAGTTTTGTTTACAATATTTCCTTTAGCTCGCTAATATCACTAATGATTAAATCAGCATTATTAAGTTCATTTGGTGCTCCATATCCATAGGAACAACCGATGGTAAATGTCTTGTTATATTTTCCTGTTTCGATATCAATATCACGATCACCAACCATTAAAACATCCTTAGGAACAGAGTCTATTACTCTTTCTAAAATGTATTTCTTTGAAATATACTGATACATTTCAGAGCAGAGCATGATATCAAAATAATCACATAAATTAAAGGCTTCTTCCATTGCATTCATATAATAAAGTTTAGAATTAGATAAGTAGATTAAACGGTACCCTTTCGCTTTCAAATATTTCAATAGTTCTATAGCTCCAGGATAGAGAACTGCTTCGTTATTTTTTATACTTTCCTCCATGCTTTTAGAAATTATAGGACTAACAGTATCAATAACATCCTTTGAAAGCTCAGGCGAAAAACTTTCCCACATTTCCTTTGGATTTTTACCTAAAAATAACTGAATTTCTTCATCCTTCCAAGTTTTACTTGGTGCATGTTTATTATCTACTAAATATTGATATGCCTTTAGAAAAGCTTTTTTATATATCTTCATACTGTCGTGAAGTGTTCCATCCCAGTCGAAAACAACCGTTTTAATTTGATTAAAATCCATGTGCAACACCTCATTATTTCGTTTTTCTTATTCCTTAAATTTCAGAATATGCCCCATTTTTTCTTTTTTCGTTTTCATGTATTCAACATTTCTTTCATTATGATTGAGCTGAATTGGTTCTCTATTGGTGATTTCGATACCATGACCAGATAGACCTGTGAGCTTTAATGGGTTATTGGTCATCAATCTAACCTTTGTTACTCCTAAATCGGATAATATTTGTGCACCAATACCATAATCTCTTAAATCTTCATCAAATCCTAAAGCAAGATTCGCCTCAACAGTATCCATTCCTTGATCTTGCAACCCGTATGCTTTAATCTTGTTGATTAAGCCAATTCCTCGACCCTCTTGTCTCATGTAAAGAAGAATTCCTTTACCTTCTTTTTCAATCTTATCGAGTGCAGCATCAAGCTGTTCACCGCAATCGCATTTGAGTGATCCAAATGCATCTCCTGTAAGACATTCTGAGTGAACTCGAACAAGCACTTCATCACCAGGTTGAATGTTACCTTTAACTAAAGCAACATGATGTTCTCCATTGAGTGCATTTTCAAAACCAACCATCCTAAACTCACCATGTGAGGTTGGAAGATTTGCTTCTGCTGCACGCTTAATTAGTGAAGCATCCTTCTTACGGTATTCAATAAGGGAGGCAATTGTTATGATTTTTAGGTTATTCTTTTTGGCAAACCCAAGTATTTGATCGAGCTTCGCCATTTTCCCATTTTCACATAGGAGTTCTGTTGTTACTCCTACAGGATACAAACCAGCAAGATTTGCTAAATCAAAGGCTGCCTCAGGATGTCCAGCACGCTTTAAGACTCCGCCTTTTCTTGAGATAACCGGATATACAAATCCATAATTCTTAAAGTCTGATGATTTTGAATTTGGATTAACGATTGCTGAAATTGTGTCTAATATTTCATTTGATTTTGATTTATTTTCACCTTGGAAACCTAGTGTTTCTCTATTCATAGAGTTAACAGAGCGCTCATATGTTGCAGTAATACTCAGTTGATCAAATCTATTTTTATCAGCAACAACCGAAATATAACCACTCACATGATCAAGTAAAAAATCGATTGCACTCTTATTTACCTTTTCCGCAGCCATGACGACTTCGCCAACATTATCCTCTTCTTCATCATCTACTACAACAACCATATTCCCATTTTTGATATCTAATAATGCTTCTTCTATTGTGTTAAATTTCATTTGAATTCTCCTCGATTTTTACTTTGTAAAGTTCCCTTCAATCATGATGTCATCATCAAAATGATGGTATTTGATTTGGTTTAATAATACTGCATCTTTCATTTCATCAACTCCGTTACCTCCAACAGGAGTTAAGGCATCTTTTCCGCCTATCAATTTCGGTGCAATGAATATATATGCTTTATCTAATATATTTGATGCTAAGGCTTGCCCATGAAGGTAAGAACCTCCCTCAATTAAGACACTATCTATTTTCATTTCTCCTAAATCACTCATCAGTTCATCTAAATCGAGATTTGGAGTTGCTTTTTTCATCAAAATTTCTATTTTCTGTTCCTTAAGTTTACTTAATTTTGCAGGATTGGAGTCAAAGCCAGTCACAATAATCGTTCTCGTAGCATGTGCTGTCTTAATGACGTTTGAATCATTAGGAATTTCTAATTTAGGATCTATAATGATTCGAATAGGATTTCTAGATGGTTCTTCTCTTCTAGTATCAAGATTTGGATTATCTGCAATAACCGTACCTACTCCAACCATGATTGCCATATACTGGTTTCTTAATTCATGAACAAATCTTCTAGATTTTTCATTGGTAATCCATTTTGAGTCTCTTGTTTTTGTCGCTATCTTTCCATCTAATGTCATTGCATATTTCATTGCAACAAATGGTTTTTTAGTTTGGATATATTTTAAAAATATTTCGTTTTGTGCTTTAGCTTCCTCTTCTAAAATGCCTGATTTAACTTCAATACCAGCATCTTCTAAAAGCTTGACACCCTGGCTATTGACGAGAGGATTTGGATCAAGTTGACTTATAAAAACACGTTTAATTTTCTTTTCGATAATTTTTAATGCGCATGGTGGTGTTTTTCCGTAGTGTGAGCATGGCTCAAGTGTCACATAAATGTCTGCACCTTCAACATCCTCAGTTGCATTTAAAAACGCATTGACTTCAGCGTGTGCTTGTCCAAAGCATTCGTGATAGCCTTCACCAATTATTTTTCCGTTTTTTACAATAACTGCACCAACTAGAGGATTAGGATTCACGAATCCTTTACCTTTTTCAGCGAGTTCAATTGCTCTTTTCATATATTTTTCTTCCATCTTAAGCTCCTTGTTCATCAAGCTTTTCACATGAATTGTTTTTATTGTGTAATTTGGATAATATTTCGTAAAGTTTTTTCGCATCTTCAATGTCTAAATCTACACACTTAAATAACTCAAATGGGACATGCTTTGCTTCATCAGAGAGTTTCTTACCTGCTTGTGTTAAATCAATCCAAACTTTTCTTTCATCTTTTAAATCTCTTGTTCTTTTAATTCTTCCTTCTTGTTCAAGTTTCTTAAGAAGTGGGGTCAGGGTTCCTGAATCGAGACTTAATCTCGTGCCAAGATCACTTACCATTTGATGATCTTCTTCCCATAGGGCAATCATCGTAATGTATTGAGTATAGGTTAGCCCTAATGGATTTAGAAGTTCTTTATATAACTTGATTACATTTCTTGAATTTGCATAGAGAAGAAAGCATAGCTGATCGTTTAGCTTCCATTCCATTTTTATAATGCTCCCTGAATATACTTTTCAATATTTTCTGGTAAGAATGATGGTCCGAATCGATAAATGACATTACCTTCTCTATCCACTAAAAACTTAGTGAAGTTCCATTTGATTGTTGATGATGATAGTTTCGCCTTTGAAAGTAGGCTTTTCTTTCCATCTTCAGTAAAATCTGTACTCTTAACATCTCTTAAATATTTATAGAGTGGGTGTGCATATTTTCCATTCACATTAAGCTTAGCAAATGTTTTAAATTGAGTTCCAAATTTGAGTTGGCAAAAGCTTGCAAGTTCTTCATTTGTGCCTGGAGCTTGTTTCATAAATTGATTACATGGAAAATCAAGAATTTCTAAGCCCTTATCTTTATAGGATTCATATAGTTTTTCTAACCCTTCGTATTGTGGAGTTAGACCACATTTAGTTGCTGTATTGACTATTAATAGTAGTTTGCCTTTATAATCTTTCAAAGACACTTCCTTTTCATCTGTTCCTTGAACTGAAAATTGATATACGTTCATTTTAATTTCTCCTTTTATATTGAATACAATTTAATTTTATCAAATTTTTATGAAATAGCAAATAGATTGCATCCAATTTATTAGGAAGCAACTTATGTTATAGAATTCGCTCTTCAGTTGCCTTTAAAATAAAAAACATGCGCGTTCGCATGTTCTATTGTTTCAAATCTTCATCAAGATTAGTGAATCGTTTTCATGGATGAGAATTTCATCATTTTGATGCAAATCCCCTTCAATAATCACAAGTTCCTCATTCTTATAATATCCTAAAATCATTATTTTTTTGTCAAAGGTATGATATATAGATTCGATCAACTGTTTCTTTGAGGAAAATTGAATTGGAAATTTCTCACTTAAAATATGATTTGCTTTTTCAATTAAAATTGCTTGGCTATCCACATTACTCTCATTTGGTGCAATCGTTAATAGATTCTCATAAAATAATGCTGTTTCACTAAATAATGCTAGTTTACTTAACAAAAG
>JAUSOA010000090.1 GCA_030656435.1 Acholeplasmataceae bacterium
GACATTCGATGATACCTTATAGATTTGCCAGCCACTAAACTTTCTTTTATCAACTTCCTTATAATACTTTGTATAATCCTCTTTACTAAAGTTTTCCAAGAGATTTCCTTCAGTTACTGTAATAGATTCATAGGATGTGTAATTCGTGCCTGCATGGCTTTCTATGGAAATCATATAACCCAACATTAGACTAATGCATAAAAAAACAATTTTTCTCATCGTATTTCCCTCCTGACCTATAATAGAAGGCTTTTAGAGATATTACTATAAAAAAAATGATTTGCTGTTTTGGCCAGCAAATCACTTGTTTATTTTTTCATAAATTCTTCGATATCATGAACTTCCTTGATGATATCCTTGCTTAGGTTAATGTTTCCATGTTTGGAGACAATAATATCATCTTCGATTCGAATACCAATACCTTCTTCAGCAATATATAATCCAGGTTCTACCGTAATTAATGCACCTTCAGGAATTGGCTTTGTATAATTTCCAACATCATGAACATCAAGTCCTAGATAATGACCTAAGGAATGATAATAATATTTATTAATTTCATCATCTTCTCTAATCAAGCCTAGTTTTTTCGCACCTTCTGTTAAAAGCTTCTTTCCATACTCGTTATAATCCTTTAGGGTAATTCCAGGCTTTAAAAATTCAATTGCTTTTTTATTCACATTCAAAACGACTTCATAAACTTCCTTTTGTCTTGGATTGAACTTGCCACTTGCTGGGTAAACTCTAGTGATATCTGAGCAGTAATGGCCATATTCAACACCTAAATCAAATAGGACTAAATCACCATCATTAATCTTTGAATCATTTTCGATATAGTGTAATGTTGTCGCATTTTTTCCACCAGCTGCAATCGTATCAAAGCTAGGTGAAGTTTTATGCATATTCAAGACATAATTAAATTCTGCTTGTAATTGAAATTCAAACTTTCCAGGTGCCATATGACTCATAATTTGGTTCAAGCCTTCTTTAGTAATCGTTAAAGCTTTCTTTACCTGTGTGATTTCAAAATCATCCTTGACAGTTCTAAGCTCTGCAAGCATCATTTGATTGGTTTTAAGTAAAACATGAGGGTAAAGATTTTTTAAATAGCTGCTATAAGTGATTGCTTTCGTGTCAGCTGTATGCTCATTTAGGCGCTCTAAATCGAGATAAATCGTCTCAATAAAGCCAAATAATGCACGTCTTGATGTCGATAAAAGGCTTGCAATAAATGTATCTAATGTTGCAATATCCTTAATATCGATTAGATCAATTTCAGATGCATCGGAAGCTTCACCAAATGTATAACCTGCACCATCCCATAGAGCCTTAACTGGATCGACTGGTTCAATGAATAGGTAAGCCTTTGATTCATTCTCACCTTTCGCTAGTAGTAAACAAACATTTTGTTGATCGATTCCTGTCAAATAGAAGAAATTTCTATTGACCGAAAATAGATAATGCTGATCACTTGATTTTTGTGGTGCTTTACCTGAGAAAAACAAAGATAAAGTACGTGGTGCAAGATTTTCTAAATATGCTAATCTTCTTTCTTTAAACATGGATATCCTCCTTATAAAGATTCAATTTCTAATTTAATCTGTTCTGCTAAGATTTTAATTAAGCTTTCTGCTTCATCCATCGATTTACCCTTCGTTCCAAAATAA
>JAUSOA010000095.1 GCA_030656435.1 Acholeplasmataceae bacterium
GTATGACCCTTAAATAAGCGGTAATCTCTTTCGACATGTTCTACTGTGAAAGCAATCCGATCGACAACAGTATCAAAATGAAGATCTTTTATTTTTTCTTGAACTGCTTTCTCATCATAGATGTCACAAAATAATTGTTTAACCTGATTAGAAAACTCTAAGGACCTTTGACCACGATTGAGTAAAGTGAGGTCGATTCCCTTTTCTATAGCTAACTGTGTTACTGCTGTACTAATTAAACCTGTTCCACCGATAAATAAGACTTTCATATGTCTTCCTCCATTGGATATATATAATTCTATTATATGTTAGATTTTTAAATTCATGTATTTTTTCATTATTGTACATGTTATTCGAATACATGAGTTTAAAAATACCTGAATAAACATGCTGGAATGAAAGGTAGTTTCTACTTTTAGGGGATTAACTTGAATTCTTCTCTCCGACTTTTAGGTGTCTATTCAAAAACTGTGTCGCTTTTGATATAAATTAGCAACGAAAAGAATAAAAAAAAACTCCCATGGAGTCTTTTCATATAAATCGGGTCTTAGTTAAAGTCATATTTATCGATGATTCGTTTATTTTCAAACTATTTCATTTTTTCTTCTTCATAAGGGAACTCTGGCTCATTGGTTTCATCCATTTCTATGATTTCGTCTGGTTCATCAGAATTATGTTGATTGTTTTGAACTTCTGGTTCAATTGATTCATCCTGATCAACTATTTTTTGTTCTGCTTCGCTTTCAATGAGTTCTTCCACTATCTCTTCTGCTTTTTTAGCTAATTCAGTTATATATTGCTTATCCTTCTTAGGAATTACTTCTTTCAGTATGTCATATAAACCTATATCAAACATCAAATAAATGGTTTGTTCTCCAACTGCGTAAGCAATTAGGGTAGCCCGTGTATCGTGGTACTCATGTTTATATGCAGCCTTTCCACGAAGTTCGACAATTCCGGGATCTTGGTTTTCATGAGCATCTTTGACGCCATCATAATATTGATTTCCTGCTTTGGTATAGGAACGCACCATCACTTCATTCAAGCGTACCGATTGAACCAAATGATATGCTTTACTGGTTAAAAACTCAGGACGAACTGGAAAAAATACCAATTCAGTTGCTTCTTTCCAGAAGAAATAATTGATTTTTTGAAAACCAAAACGTCCTAAATCAGGTCTTAAGCACATGGTAATGTG
>JAUSOA010000098.1 GCA_030656435.1 Acholeplasmataceae bacterium
CGAATGTCGTTGCCATGAATATCTTGAATGACTGCATTCTTGTCTCCCCATATTCTTCTAAATGTAATATTTCTTGCTCCATTGAATGGAACTTCATTGTTAATTTTTAATGTTCTTTCAATAATTGAACTCTTCCCCTCATATGGGTAGTAATTCATGATTAGGTTATAATATCCCGCTTCGGGAACAGAAAAAGACCATGTCACTGACCCAGCTTCCTGGGTCAGTAGGACATCGTTTTTATTTTCATAAGAATCTAAAACTACTTGATCGCCAGTTATTAAATCATAACTTGCTGCGTGAATTGAAATGTTTTGACCTTGAGGGAAATTTTCCTCATGAAAACCCAGATACTTATAGTAATCTGCAGTATCAAAATACTCCAGATCAGAAACACTAATTGTTTCCCCTGGTTCACTATTAAAATCTAGATAGTCTTTCTTGTATTTGACAACGATGCTATCAACAATCGCGTAAATCGTGATTGCAAGAACTATCGAAATCGATATGATTGCAAATTTCTTCAAAGAAAACACTCCTTTTCATACAATCCCCCCCTTTTTTGTGAAAGGGGGATTGTCAATAATTATTATCCGTTTAAGTAAGTTTCAAGTGCTGCCTCATATATTGGCTTAATCTGATCCATAACGGTTCTAGCATTTCCTTCACGAATTGCTATATTTGCATTTCTTCTCCAACCATTTTCGCCGTACGCACTAATGCCTACTGCATTAATAAGGTCTCTATAAACCTTGTCATAAATAGCTAGGTATGCTTCAACATATTTTTCTTGATCGAATTTAGTCATTAGTGATAATTCAAAGCTTAATTCCATTTGTGCATCTGTTTGCCAAATTTGAAGTTCATTCCAAACCTGGAAGACAAGCGCTTCTTTAGCTGGAGTCATCCCACTAGCAATATGATATACTGCCACACCAGCAACTGGTGAAACATAGTCTCCTGTATAAGTGTTTGATCTTGGGAAGGGTACAAATCCAAGTTCAAAAGCCAATCCACCCCATCTATTTTCTGCATTCACAAACCATAAATTACCTGGATGCATAGCTACTTTCCCAGCCTGCCATTGTGGACTACCAGCATCATATAGAGGACTTAGTTCAAATAAACCCTTCGTATAGAGAGATGATAGAAATGCATAGGTTTCAAGAGCTGGGTTTTGTGCAAATGCAACACGCTTTGTGGTTGCATTAATCAAGCTTCCGCCATTGAGTGGAATCATGTTTTCTGCATAAAGTGCAACAATACCACCAAGTGCATACTTATCATCGCCTTGAGCAGTTAATGCTGTTTGTACTTGTGTAGCCCATTGGTCAAATTTAGACCATGTCCACTGTCCTGCTAGGAATAAATCGGTTGGATTATCAACACCAAGACTTGCAACGAGTTCAGCATTATAATAAAGTCCTGTGTCTACAGTTAATTTACCTGCACCAAAACCATAAACTTGTTCCTGGAATGATCCAACTTCCTTATAGCTTGAATGAATATTTGCTCCAGTCGTTGTTAAATACTTATCCACTGGTACAATTGCATCACCCTTAGCAAGAGTTTGAATCCAGTCACTAACTGACCAGTAAATGTCGGCCAAATGAGCACCTGCTACTGATGATTGAATAATTGCAGTCACACGGTCTGGACCCCAAGCTGCATTTGAAGGATAAGCGCGATATTCAATTTTAACATTGAGACGTTGTTCTACTTCTAATTGTTTTTGTTGTCTTTCAAGTTGTTCAGTACCACTAAAGTTAGCATGGAATGGGTTGACTTCATAAGGAGCACCATGCATGATTACGATAGTTGTCGGTGGAATCGGAACACAAATTCCATTCACCTTTTCCTGATTCACAGGACATCCAGCAGCCGTTAACACAGTGATCGTTCTAGTTACAGATACTAATTTGCCATCACTTCCTGTAACCTTGTATGTCAATATATAATTACCTGCTGAGTTTAAGTTTAATGCACCAGTCACAGTAATACTAGATGTGATATCTCCATTCACTGTATCTGTTGCTGTAATACCCGTTAGTGGATCAAATGCATCACCAACAGTAACCGTTGCTGGAGCTATTCCAGTAATTGAGGCTGTATTTCCTGTTGGAGCAGTTGGAACGGTATCATCTCCGCCACATGCCACTAATCCGAAAAATAATGCGAACATCAATAAAAACCCTAGGATTCTCTTCATTCTTTACCCTCTTTTCTTTATTCAAATTGAACAATACTTCTTTGGTTTGTATACTTTAATTATACTATAGTTTTATAGTCCCTTAATACCTTAACCCTTGTATTTTCACAATTGAAAAATTATTTTCAGTAAAAACTAACTGATTATATCAGTTAAGTCTTGAAAGACAAAGCGCCCGATATCTCACGGGCACTTTTTTCATATCAAGGTTTTTTTGGTATGTGATTATAACTTAGCTTCTTTTTCTAATAATGAAAACTAATGAAGCGCCTAATACTAGGCTTAATGTAATAAACATTACGCTACCAATATTAAGTGATGATCCACAACCAGTTTCTGGAATATCAGCTATTGATGCATCAATCATTGCTTGAATTTGTGCTTCAGTATAGACTTGTGCAGTGATTAAAGCGTTGATTTGTGCTTCAGTAAGTTTACTTGCATTAATTAATGCTTGAATTTGAGCTTGAGTAAGCACTTGAGCATCTAATAAAGCTTGTACTTCTGCTTGTGTTAATTTTGGAGCAACGACTGTAACTTGGAAACTTTGAACAGTTGCATTACCTGCTTTGTCTTCAACAGTAACTTCAACAGTATAAGTACCAGGAACTAAAGTCATTCCACCATTGTTTGAAACATACATAGATAGATCAGCAATACTGTCATTGTAATCAAATGCTACAACGTTAGCAAGAATTGCTTGGTTAACAGTTGAGAAGGCATTTGCTTCAACCTTATAATTGTTATTAACAACCATCAGTTTTGGAGCAGTTACATCATCAACAGTTAATGTGTAAGAAGCTGGAGTAACGATGTCATAATTGAAATCTGGATAACCAACTGTTAATGCAATTGTGTCACCAAACGCTAAGTTAGCAGCTCTTAATACTGGAGCATGAACACTACCATGTGCAGTAAGAACGTATTCACCTGGAGCTAGTGTTAATGCAGCTTTCCAAGCAAGGAAAGTAGCTTCAGATCCTACGATTGTGCCTGTAGAAGTTGTATAATTCCAATTGTATCTGTCATATCTTTCCTTCATTGTACCATCAGCAGCAACAACAACGATAAGTGATCCATAACCTGTTAATGCTGGTGTGAAATGCTCAAGATCAGTAAATACTGCAAGTGAAGGATGTGTTGTAACATCAATGTCTGCATTATATGAGGTTTGCTCATTAAAGTTAACTGTAGTTACACCCTTGAATACAACTTTGGATTGTACGCCTGGGAAATGTACATGGTGTGTAAATGATAATCCAATTTGGTAAACACCTGGAAGTGGGCTGTATTGATTGAAGTTATTTGGTAATGTGACTTGAATTGAACTTGTCTTACTATTTCCATAACCATCATCAGCAGTGATTCCTTGTAAAACATTGACATATACGCCTTCATTGACATATCTGTTTGCTACGCCAGCAAATTTAGGAGGCATAACCCCGATAACGATATCAGCTGTAACTTCAGTGACATCTTCTTCTGGAGTTTCTGCTCTATAAACTGCTTTATAGCCACTACCAAACACGCTTGAGTCAATTTTAGTGACTGGGCCGCTTGCTGTGTAGGAATTCGCGACTGAATTATAAGTAAACGTTATTGTTTCTAGAACGACTTCATCTTGAACAATGTCTACTTCGTAGTTAAGCTTATCAGTCTTGTTGATAATCTTACCATTCGTATCAAACATGTTAATCCATGAAGCTGATACTGTATTGCTTAAATCAAATACGCTATTGTAGTTAACAACGATGTTGATTCCTGGAGTTACTAAGTCATTGTCAAGAGCAGTTAATCCAGCAAATGTAGCAGGTTGTGGAGTATAAACTGTCTTAAATGGAGCAACAGTATTGTCTAACATAGCAGTTGGTAAACTTTGGATAAAGTCTGTAGTTTTTTGGTTTAATGTGCCTCTATCGTTTGTACCAAAAGTTACAAGAGTCCAACCTGCAGGAATTGTTACAAGATTTGGATTACCAGGAATAATTGTTGACCATTTGGTAACATCTGTTTCAACAGCTGTATCAACATCAGCATTAGTCCAAGTCAAGCTCTTAAGTGGCTCAATTTTATATCCCTTTGGATCTGCACTATCTAAAACCATTCTGATTGGAGATAATCTTGTTGTTACTGGTTTTTCATTAGCTGGAGCTGCAATGAAAGCATCCTTTTCTGCTGTAGTTGCCATTCTCCAATTTGCATTCGCTGGAGTTGCATCACTACCAGTGTTAAAAATGTAATATGTTAGGAAGTGGTCTTCAAACATTTGAAGTTTTCCAGCAGCATCGAAGTATGCATACATTCTATGCACAACAGTAGTTAAATCTGTACGAGCACTTGTAGTTGTTAAAACAACCGCTTCATCCGTATCATTGATGTTCAATGAAGCGAATGCGTTCCATGATAATACTGGCATTTCAAGTGCACTTATAAATCCATCCGAGTTTGCATCATTAAATTCGGTAACATATCTAGCACCACCTCTAACGACGTGATAACGGTGACCGTAATATTCAAAGTCCCAATTTGAGTCACCAAGTTTGGTCTGTGTACATGCATTTGTGCCTTCTAAACATGCAATTTGATTGTATGGATACAGATCAACTAAATCGCCTTCAGCAGCTTGCGCACTTGACATAAAGCCTAGTGCTACAGTAAAGCCTAGCAATAAAACTAAAATTAATTTTTTCAATTCATTTCCTCCTATTTTTTGGTTCCATTTGTAAGGTATTTTATATCCGATTGAAAGCGCTGTCAATTACCTTCGGTATAATAACCTATCAAATGCCCCGTTTTTACACATTGTGATTTTTTTTTTCAGTTTCGCCCTATTAATGGACTGTTCCTGGTAAGTAAGTGAAGAAAGTTCTAGATGTGGAAATACCGCCATCTGTTACTGTAATTGTGTAGCTAACAGTCATTGGACGGTCTGGCATTTGAATGACTCTACCTGTTTGGTCTACATATTCAGGATTGTTAGATTCGAATAAAATCGTGCGATCTCCTTGTGCATGTCTAACTGCAAACTCTGCATCAGCCATTGCCTGGAAGGTTGGAACCATTCCACCTCTTAGCATGCCCTGTGGACACCATTTCCCTGAGAAGTCTTGATGGAATTTAATATGTGATCTTGGAAGATTGTATCTAAATAGTATGTCAGCAGAAAGCTTAGCTGTTCTTTGGAATGTTAAATACATGTCTTCATCCTGTGCAACTGACATTTCAATTCCTATACCATTTCTATTTCCTCCACCAAGATAGGTAAGACTAGTTCCTGGAAGTGATGAACCATCACCAGCGTGATAAGCGATTTCATTTTCAGGTACATGTTGATAGGTAACTCTAGCATCATTTGTGTAATGCCATGAAACATTGAGTACAGTTCCCGCCTGTGCAGCGTTCCACAAATAGTTAGCGTGTGATAGCGCGCCAGCTCCTGGAGATGTGTTCGCTGTTTCATGAACTACTACCCAATAAACATTTTGTGGGTTATAGGTAGTGATACCATCTGGATGTGCAGGCTTTAAAATACCTGGACGAATCCCTGAACTAATTGGTAGCATCTTGGATAGGTTAACATCGATATTTTGGAATAAATATTTAGAAACACTATCGTATCTGATCTCTGTATAGTTGAAGGTGACTCCATACTGTAGCCATTGACGTTCGTTTGAATAGGCAACTTGATAGGTCGTTAATAAATCTAGTAAGTTATTATTGTCAAGTGCTGAATATATACTCATCGTGTAGGATGTTTGTACACTTGGATCATCTTTAAGTGATGCTGTAAATGTGACCTCTCCAGCTGCTAAAGTTGTAACTAGACCTACTTCATTGATTGTTGCAATCAATTGGTTAGATGATACAAATTCGACCTCTGCATTTGAAATATTGAATGGATATGGAGATGCAGTTAGCGTTAGGGTATCTCCTACGATTAAATCATTGGTTTCATATGAGGGTTTGAGTTCAATTCCTGGAGTTGTTGTGACGGTAATTGTGATGGTAACATTAATATTTATATCCACTGTTGAGCGTAGAGTCAGTGTAACAACTCCACTCTTTTGTGGTGACAACAAACCAGATACTGTATTCACTAACATTATTCCTGGATCACCAGTAATCCATCTAACGCGGTCTGTTACGAGTTCCATAGGAAGTATTTCATAGGTAAAGGTATGATTATCCCCTAAAATAATTTCAGAAATAGGATTGGTAATAATAAATGTCACTGGTAGGTTTTTATTATAGTTTGCTTCTAAGACAATATCTGTCTTCGCTTGATATGCTCCTCTTAGATAATAAGAATCAATTCCAGGGAATAGTGAAGGATTTACCTCATCTTGACCCCAGTGGTTTAGTGTGAAGTCCACTGTTGAATTGGTTTGAGACTTTGCAGCATATAATGTTGAATTGGTTACTGAATTGAATCTTGCATAGGCTAAGATATTCTTTTCTGCACCTGAATATTTTTTATTGATTTCAATTCCAACTGTAGCTTGGTTTATGGTATTTCTTGAGACAATGACCTCTGTTATATCATCATATTCAGAAACAGCATTAACCTTAATCGCTTGATGGACATTGGTTATCGTATTCTTTTCAACAAGTATAGTTCCACCTAAATAGTCTTCAATAACAATCGCATCCGTATTTAGATTTGTAATTGTATTCGATGCAATGGTTACTCCTGTCGCCTTCTCTATATTTAGGAAAGCATTTCCAGATAGAGTTAAATCAACTGCTTGATTATTTTTGAACGTAAATGAACTCATTCCAGTATTAGAAAATACTCTTGAATTTTGAATAAAGCTAAATCCATCAATTGTTGTGTGATCACCTTTAACTTCGATGGTGCCATTGATGGTTGCTGCAGTCACTGATTTTAAGGTTAAGTGATGGATATCCATGACGATATTTTCTGCATAGGTTCCAGCATAGACAAGGACTGTTGCATGATTAGTTGCTACATCTAAAGCATCATTGATACTAGCAAATAAATCGATACCAAACTCGAATTCAACACCTAGGTAGGTGACTGAATCTCCTAAGATTTTAGATTCATCAACTAATAGATAATTGATAACTTCAAGTGTGAATGTATCCTTGATTGAATCATCATATAGTGAAGTAGCAGTAATCGTAATTGTACCTGGTTTAATTGCGTTAATTAAGCCATTTTCATCGATTGTAGCTACTTCTTCATTACTGCTTTCCCAAGAAACAAATGCATAGGAAACATCAGGAGAAACACTAATAGATAATGCTTTTTCTGATCCTACGTTTAACTTAGCATCACCAGTAATCATAATCGATTGCGTTAGGTTATAAACTTTAACTGTAACCTCTTCAAAAACATCTAAGTCGTAGCTTGAGCGGATGATGACTTTGACATCACCTTGGCCAACAGCTGTAACTACTCCCGCACTATCGACTGTTGCAATTAAAGTATCACTTGATTCATAGGTAACATCCGCATTACTTTGTAGTGAGATTTGTTTAGTTGCTCCAATCCAAAGTGATTCTTCTAATGTATTGACTTCGAGTGTAACAATTTTTCTAACATCGATTTCTACAGTTACAGAAAGACTTGGCTCTTTAACGGATTGAATCGTTAAATTTGCTTTACCTTCAGCAACCCCAGTAATCAATCCTGACTGGTCTACTGTAAAAACATTTTGGTTCGCTGAAGTCAATGTCACCGTATCATTGGCTGTAAAAACCACTTGCTTAGACTCACCAACCTTGACTGCGACTGCAGTAGAGGGTACTGTAAGTGTATAATTTTTACTCACCTTAACGGTTATCGTAACCTTAATTTCAGGGTCATCCTTAGAGCTCACAACGACTGTAGTTTCACCTTCAGCAACTGCGGTTACTAATCCTGAAGAACTTACAGTGATGATTGATAAATTCTTAGATTCAAAGTTGACTCCCTTAGCGTCATTGGTATCAAAATCAATTTGATAGGTTCCCCCTTCAATCATTTCAATATCCAAATCTTCAATACTAAGTGTTATATCGGTGCCGCATGCAACTAGGCTGATGACGATAATGCCGATTGCAATCACACCAAATATTCTTTTAAACATGTTTGTTTTCCTCCCATTCACTAAAAATCATATTTCCTATTTTATTTCTAAGCTTAATGATTTGATTCATATCTCTTCTTGGATGTACTGCATTACTCAGTAATACAAACCCAAGTTGATTCTTTTTGTCGATAAACATATTACATCCTGTAAAGCCTGTATGAATAATTGAATCATATAAAGATAGCTTATCTCCAGCTGAACTTCCCTTTTGAGGTTTATCCCACCCAAGTGCTCTTGTTAGGATATCGTTATTTAAATTGGGTTTTTCTTCTCTTAAAGGAAATAGTTCATCTAAGTATTTGGTATTTAGTACGAATTTGTTTTGTAGGACTGCTAATATAAATTTTGAGATATCTTTGGCTGTAGAAAAAAGTCCTGCATGTCCTGCCTCGCCACCTAAGGCAAATGACTTTTCATCATGAACAATACCTTGGAGCATACCGTGATAAACATCATCTGCTCTAAACTCTGTAGGTGCGCATCTTTCTCTATTCGGATGATAGCTTGTATCATTCATCTCTAGAGGTCTAAAGATCATTAAGGATGAGTAGGTATCTAAGCTCATTTTGGTTAATGATTCAATAATCCATCCTAATAAGATAAATCCGATATCGGAATAAACAATATTTTTCCCGGTTGAATAGATTAGCTCCATTTCATAAACTCTATTTAAAACTTCATCTTTCCCTTTTAATCTAGATGCTCTTGATATATCTGCTGGAAGTCCAGAAGTATGTGTGAGTAGATGATAAATCGTGATCTCCTTATGCTTAAATTCAGGTAGTATTGATGATACCCTTGTATCTAGAGATAACCGTCCATTTTCAATAAGTTTCATCACCATGGTTGTCGTACTGATCACCTTGGTTAATGATGCAACATCATATATTTCATTCCCTTGATTCATTATTTTCTCAGGAATTAAGCTTTTATAGCCTACAAAGTCGCAAAACACTTCCCCGTTTCCATGAACTATACAATAGGATGCACCAGGGAATAGGTTTTCTTCGACACCTCTTTTTAATAATTCTTTAATCTCGCTATACATTAGATTCTTATGACTAGTTTTTTAACGATGAGTGCGATGATACCAAGTAAAGCAAGCGATGATCCTGCAGCAATTGCTACAATCACAGGTGTAGAAAGTCCTTCACTCGGAACTTCAATTAATACACACTCTCCATCAATAAACTCATAGCCATCCTCACAATTTTCTATTGGAATTAAAATACATTCTCCATCCACCAATTCGTAACCAATTTCACAAGTGATAGGTTCAGGAACACAATTGCCATCGACAAGTATTTCACCAATTTCACAAGTGATAGGTTCTTCTACCTTTTTAACATCACTTTCCCAGGGGAATCCTGGATAAGTTGTCCAATAAATAGTATTCAGTCTATCGAGTGTTTGGGTAACCTTCGCATTCGGACTTAGCAATGTCTTATAGGAAAATAAGGAGACTCCGATCACACTTTCCTTGGTAGAAATATAGCGTATTTGTTCAATAAGCTCATTATCATCTGTCCAAGTGCCTTCAGTATATCGATAGAAGCCTTGACCAATAATTAATCCAACACCATTGGCTTGGGTTAAATCAGCCCACCAATCCACCAAATCAGCAAATGGTGCAGCAGAATGGTCGAATTGCCAGTAAAGCTGTGGAAGGATATAATGAACCCATCCGTTTTCAACCCACTTTTTGCTATCTGCAAATTGATCCTTATAGCTTTGAAGAGCGTATGGCGAAGTATTGGATCCTTCTTCACCACCGGATAGCCAAATGCCAAATGGACTAATACCAAATTTAACATTCTTTTCTTGAACGACATTCCATGTTTCAATCGTGTAGAATAAATCTTCCATTAATAAATCAATGTTATTTCTTCTCCAATCGGCTAATGTTTGACCAGTATCCTTGGTATTGTTGTAGGTTTGTGCATCCTGAATGTCTTCCATTCCTGAATAACTATAGAAATAGTCATCAAAATGAATGCCATCCACATCATATTTCGCCATTAATTCTTGAATTACATTTTTAATATAGGTTCTGACTTGGTTTTCACCCGGGTTAAGAATTAGTTTCCCTCCCTTGTCTTCTAAAACTAGATGAGGATTTTGTTTAGCAAAGTTATCATCGTGTAATAGTGCCAATTGTTGTGCTTTGGTTAAATCTCCGTTATTCGATACACGATATGGATTTAACCAAGCGTGGAATTCAATTCCTCTTTTATGTGCTTCTTCAATGATAAAGCCTAAGACATCCCAACCTGGGTCGACACCTTCAATACCTGTTAAGTATCTTGAAAAAGGTGCGTAATCAGATTCATAGAATGCATCATTCATTGGTCGAACCTGGAAAAACATCGTATTGAAGTTATTGGCTTCAAGACGGTCTAACATCACGATAATTCTACCCTTATAATCTGCTTCAGATGTATGTAGAGGTATATCAATATTCGCTACAGTTGCTACCCAAACCGCTCTAACTTCTTCTGATTTTTCAGTATAAGAGGTTGGAAGCAATATAGGATTGTTCGTATTGTAATAGTTAATAATTTTACCGTTTCTAATAACGTAGAGATTATCCTCAGAAAGTGGCATATTTAAGCGAATTCTTTGGTCTAACGTTTCTGATACATTTCCTGCACGGTCTATAGCATAATATTCAACCGTATAGGTAGCATTCAATACAAACTCTAAGACTTCGCTATAAACCAACCAAGAAGACCATACAGAACCATTATGAATTTTATACATAATCTTATCATTTGGATTGCTTGGTGTTAATGTTACGCTAGTTTCATTTGTGTAGTACCAGCCATCAAATTCACCAACTATTGAAATCGTTGGATCGTCTGGTTCTATATTATCGATATAAACAGTTTTGGTTGTAACAATTGATGCTCCATCGTTATTTCGATAGCTAATTATATAGGTTCCATCTGTAGTTAATGAGATGGGTTCCGTATAAACTGTCCAAGCACCATCATTAATCTTGTAGGAATAACTTGGTGCAGTTGAGGTTAACGTGAATGTCAAATTTTTGTAATATGGATCTGTTCCACTTCCTGTTATGTTAAGAACCGGATTTGGATAGGTTTCTGCGACCACTGAAATAGTTCTTGTCACTTCACTGGATTCAATACCTAAGGAATCAATAGTTTTCGTTCGAATAAAATAGGTTCCTGTTTCATTCAGTACCAAAGGTTCTGAATAAGGATTCCAGGCTCCTACTGAGCCCTTATTGACTGCAATCCAAATGGTATTGGATGAACTCGTTACAGTAACTGTAGATCCTAATACATAGCTAAGGCCAATTTGAGTACCACTGACTGTAATGATAGGCAGCACACTATTGATTCTAGTGATTTGAATATCTACTGCAGATATCAAGGATTCTTCATCTAAATTATTGATTGCTTTCATATAAAATGTTTCTAAACCTTGATGAGTGAGTACAACTGGAGCAGTATAGATTGTCCATTCACCTCCACCAATCTTATAATATGCTTGATCTGTACTAGTCAAAGTGACGGTTACATCACTTCGATAGGCTCCATTTGAATAGGTTCCTGATAATTGGTAGGTTGGTTTTTCTACATTACTCGTCGCCCAAGTACCTAGTGGATCATTTTGCCAATAATTATTGACGACCTCTGTCATATTCGTGCCATTTAAAAAAGCAGCTGAGTACATCACAGAGCCCTTAATCTCGGGATGTTTTTGATTATATTTAAGCTGGGTTGCAATTTCATCAGAAAGCCAACCCGCAGCATTTGCTATGGAGTGTCCAATCAATAGATCAACATCTGTTCCTCTGACTACACTAGCCCACCAGTCGACAACATCCGCGTAAGGTGCTGTTGAATGCTTGAAATTCCAATAGATTTGCGGGTTAATGTAATGTACCCACCCCTGTTCAACCCATTTTTTACTATCTGCGTATTGACTCACATAGGATTGTGCAGTCGCACCTGTATTGGATCCGTCAGGCATTGTATTTTTACCTGCCCAAATACCAAAGGGTGATATACCAAAGCGTACATCCTTACTATTGGTATCGTTATGTAGGTCAACATCCTCTTTGACACCACGGACAACATCATTGACGTTCTCTCTTCTCCAATTGGCGAGTGTTTGACCTGATAGTTTATAGGCATCATAGGTAGCTGAATCTGAACTTATTCCAGAATATGGATAAAAATAGTCGTCAAAATGAACGCCATCTACATCATAGAGAGTAATCAGTTCTTTTACAACATCACGAATATACTCTTTTACTACTGGTTCACCTGGATTTAGGATATAAGGAATCAATCCATTTCCATCTGGATTTCCTCCAACAACTAAATCAGGATTTAAAGATGCAAAGTTTCCTGGATGAAGTGTTGAGATAAAGTTGGTTTTGCTTAATGTGGAATTACCGACACGGTAAGGGTTTAACCATGCATGAAATTCTACTCCTCTTTCATGTGCACGAGTAACCATATACTCCATGACATCCCAGCCTGGGTCGACACCTTCAGTGCCTGTTAACCATTTTGAGAATTCTGCATAATCTGATTCATAGAATGCATCATTTTGAGGTCTAACCTGAAATAGGATTGCATTCATATTTTTAGCAATCACTCGATCAAGTAATTCATTATAAGCTGCCTTATATTGCGTTTCACTGGTGTGAAGCGGCATATTTAAGCTAAATACAGTTGCAACCCAAACCCCGCGGAATTCATGGGTTTGTTCTGCATATGTTGTTGGAATCATGACTGGATCTGTGGAATCATAATGGTAGACGTTGGATCCACTTCTTGTCAGTATTTCAAGTGGTGAACTTGCATCCAACTTTTGTGCTTGAAATACTCCAAGGGTAATCACTGCAAGTAATAATATGAATAATAGTTTTATTTTTCTCATCTAAAGCCCTCCTGTTAATAATTTCTTGACTTCCTTCATACCCGCTTCAGACTTATCCTTATTGATAAAAGTCTTATAAGTAAAAAACACATTGCCCTTAACGACTGGGTATTGATTTGCATATTTTAATTGGTTAACGATTTCAAGTGCATTTTCGAATTCGCCATCATTTCCTAATCGGTAAGCACCATGACCGATATATAAATCAACCTTTGAGTCTTGAAGGAGCTTAACCCACCATTCCAATATATCCCCAAATGGAGCAATCGAATGACCGAACTCCCAATAGATTTGAGGAACGATATAATCTAGGAAACCTTCTTTGACCCATAAATATGCATCCGCATATTGATTGTCATAGCTTTGACTGCATTTCGGATCGGTATTCGATCCCTTTGGGTCACTTGCTTTATTCTTCCAAATACCAAATGGACTCACTCCGAATCTTAGGTTTGGACTGACCTTCTTTAAGGCTTCATAAACACCCTTGATAACATCAGTTACATTTTGTCTTCTAAAATCTCCGAGGTCGTGAGCATGATTATCTCTTTGAGCGAAATCTGCTAAATCATTTCTTTCATCACTTAATCCTGCATAGGGATAGAAATAATCATCAAAATGAATTCCATCAACATCATAATGTTCTGCTAGTTCAACCATGGAATCGATAATAAACTGTTTAACTTCTTTTTTTGCTGGATTCAAAATGATTTGACCATTCTTATCGAGTACGGTTAGCTCTAGATGTTTTTTTGCAAAGTTTAGGTCGTCGCAATCCTCTAAATATTCTTCGGGTGTGATCGATATCTTCATCGATACACGGTATGGATTGCACCATGCATGAAATTCAATATTTCTATTTCTTGCCTCTTCGATAATCCATTTTAATACATCAAATGGAGGTTTTTTTCCTTCTTTTCCTGTTAAAAATCTAGAGTAAGGATTGAGTATCGATTCATAGAATGCATCATTAGTTGTTCGCACCTGAAAGAAAACTGCGTTGATATTATAACTTACGCAAGTATCAAGCATTTCAATGACTTTCTCTTGATAAGTGTCGATATTTTCAGTTGTAGGTAAATCAATATTTACGACATTAGAAACCCACATCGCTCTAAAGTCTTTAGAAACGTAGGTTTCAGGAATCTCAATTTGAGTATTTGTTTGATAATAACAAATAGGCTCACTAGGATTCTTATATTTAAATAACTTCATTATTTTTTCTCCTCATAATATCCTAGATATTTCTTATGTGCAATGACAAGCTCATTAAACACCTTTTCTGCAGTTACAATCGATGTTGTTTGTGGGTGTATTTGAAGGGCGAGTAGCGCTTTATTCAAGTTTCTTTCATAAATCGCGTCAGTGAGTAATTCTTCAAATGCCTTCATGGATTGTATCAAACCTCTAATTTGAACTGGAAGTCTTCCAATATGGACAGGCACAGGACCATCTTTTGTGATTCTGCAAGTGATTTCGATTGCACAACCATCAGGAAGATCGGTGATATGTCCATTATTAACGGTATTGACCACCTGATAATCTCTTTTATCATTATAAAGTGAGCTGATGATGCTGCAAGCAACATCACTATAATAGGCTCCACCACGACTTTCTAATTCCTTAGGCTTCTCATTTAAACTTAAATCCTTATATTTCTCAAAGAGCGTTGTTTCTAGCTTCTTAACGAGCTCAGCTCTAGTTTCTCCAATTTCACAGGCTTTAATGAATTTATCATACATTTCCTGATAGTGGTAATAATACTTATGATAAGGAGATGGATAAACGCCAAGCTCCTTGATAAATTCATATTTCCACGCGAGTGGGTCGATATTATTCATCGTCATTTGTGAATCCTTAATCTTTTCAATAATTTCAGGAAGTCGGTCTTTATTCTTATGAAACAGACTTAAAACATAAGACATATGATTCAGTCCTGCAAAATAAGGGATTAATTCCTTTGATTTAACGTTTAAAACACTAGCGAAATGATTGGTCATATTAATTGGAACGTTACATACACCGATGTAACGGTCAAATTCAGCATATCTAAATACAGCTTCACTGACAATTCCAGCAGGATTGGTAAAGTTGATTAACCATGCATTTTCACAAAGCTCCTTGATGTCTTTAATAATATCAAAAATGACTGGCACAGTCCGTAATGCTTTAAAGACTCCACCTGCACCATTGGTTTCTTGACCAAGCATACCGTATTTAGCTGGAATTCTTTCATCTAAAACTCTAGCATCTAAAAGTCCAACACGGAGTTGGGTGGTCACAAAATCGGCATCTACTAAGGCTTCTCTTCGATCTAGGGTTAAATGAATGGTGATTGGAAGTTTCGCTTTTTCGACCATACGCTTCGCTAAAGCTCCAACAATTTCAAGTTTTTCCTTACCTTCTTCGATATCGACTAACCAGATTTCAGCAATAGGTAATTCTTTATATCTTTTAATGAACCCTTCAATCAGTTCTGGTGTATAGGATGAACCTCCACCAATAGTTACTATTTTGATTCCATTTTTCATAAATGCACACAGCTTTCATCAAGATTATTTTCTATTTTTTCATCTTGCTTAATACCCAGTTCATCTAATGCAAATAGATATGCACCAACAACTGGTTGATATTTTGGTTTTACAATATAGCTTTTAGGACATTCTTTTTTTAATGTAGCTTCAAATGATTCTAGGTAGTACTTGGCTTCACCTGAAAATACTTTTCCACCAATCACTACAGGGACGATCTCTTGATCAATACCGACCTTTTTCATTACACCAGCGGTTTGTTCTCCCACAAACGATGCAAGTCTTGAAAGTATTTCAATCGAAACAAGGTCACCTAATACTGCACATTTGTTGACTAAGGCAGTAATCGTTCCGTATTCCTTTTTAGTAACCCTCGTTACTGGGTAGAATAAGTCAACAACCTCACTCATTTCTTTTAGGTTAAAGATTAATGGAATTTCATTTTTCAGCATCGTGTCCATATGTGTCATTTCATCTGCACGAAATGCATAATGAAGTGCTTCTCTAGCTATATCTAAGCCACCACCATAAATACCTAAGGTAAATCCCAACGATCTTAGGATAGCTTTTTCGCCTAAGTGATTCATCGCTGCAGAATTGGTTCCTGTTCCAGATATTGCAACCGCAACATAGGGTGATTTGAGTCCACTACGCATAACAATCCAAGCATCATTAACGACCTTAAAGGGGATTTCATGAAATATGCTTTTGCATGCTTTGTTCAGCTTAATAAAATCTGATTCAAGGTCAGCACCAGATAATCCTAAAAAGATAAAGGATATTTCATCATTTGAAATAGATAATTCGTTTTTACCTTCGTTAAATAGGTTTTCAATCACACTTTGAAATAGATGTCCATCTGTGGATGCATGATTGCATCCACTTCCAATCTTTTCATATTTAAGATTTCCATAGTGATCAAAGATTGTAAAATGTGTTTTCGTTCCGCCGCCATCATAGGCAATAATATATTTCATATGTTTCCCTTGAAGTAATAATTCACTTGACCTAGGATTACATTCTTTTTTGCACCTGTCGCTTGTTTAAGATTCGATGGGTTTAAATGAAGTGTTTCATTTCCTAGGATGATGAATGCTAGTGCTTCTTTAGAACTGCTATTCATCCCAAGGTCTTCTAGCTTCTTTATTTGAATTTGGGGAAGTTCTCTTGAAATGCATTCAAGTAAATAAGTATTATAGGACCCTCCACCACAAAAGATAATTTCATCTAGAACTACTTTAGGTAAAATAAAGTTTTTATAGGAGTCTACAATCGATTGGACTGTAAACATTGTAAATGTATGAATGATATCTTCTCTTGAATACTTTTTATACTTTTGAAGTAGCTTTTCAGTGAATTGATCACCAAATGTTTCTCTTCCTGTTGATTTTGGAGGAAGTAGGGATAAATAGGGATGACTTAAGAGTTCACTCATTAATTCATTAATTAAGTGGCCACTTCTCGCTTTTTCACCATCTTTATCATATGTCTGATGATAAAGTCTTTTCATTGCGTAATCAATCATCATATTTCCAGGACCTGAATCAAATGCAAAAACGTCGTCAGCTTGACAACCCTTTGGCAAAACAGTCATATTTGCAATCCCACCGATATTATGAATCGACCTACTTACCTCTTCACTTTGAAACAAAATGAAATCTGCGTAGGGTACCAGTGGTGCACCTTGTCCACCAACTGCAAGATCAGCTGCTCTAAAATTAGAGACGACAGTGGTTTGACATAAACTAGAGATTACCGCTCCTTCTCCAAGCTGGAGTGAAGATCTCACCAAATCCTTATAGGGAGTCCCTATATGAAAGATAGTTTGACCATGGGAAGCGATAAAGCTAATATCATCCATTTGAATATTTTCTTCCTCACAAAGACTTTTGGCAGCGCTTGCAAAGACTTCGCCTAATTCAAAGTTCAGACTGCATAACAGCTCTGATGAACTTTCATCGATGGAGAATCCCTTCTTGATTTTTTCAAGAAGTAGGGGTTCAAATGGATAGGTTTTGAATGCAATGGGATTAACTTTTGTTTGAGTGAATGTCCCTTCGATCTCCGCAATTAGGATATCGATGCCATCTAAGGAGGTTCCACTCATCATGCCTATAGCAAGTTTCTTCATATTTCACCTATCAACACTCTTATTATAGAGCATATAGTTTTTAAAACTATAGAAAGCTAACCTTTAGGTTGTTTTTTTCAAATTACAAAAAAATAAGGCATTTCTAGAAAAACGAGAAAAAAAGCATATGCAATTTCCATATGCTTTCATGGATTCATGATTATCTTTTGAATTTCTTAAATGTTTTATAGGTCATTTCGAGTGTTCTGACCGAACGATCGATATCCGTATATGCACAATGTGCAAATAAAGCATCCACCATACAGAACTGTGAAATTCTAGAAGTCATTGCTGCACTTCTAAACTCTCCCTCTAATGATGATGTATAAATGACAACATCAGATAGCTCAGCAAGCATCGAAGCACCTAGCTTCGTTATACTAATAATCTTCGCTTTATTTTCCTTAGCAACCAAGGCTGCACTAATAATTTCCTTTGTTTTTCCTGAATTGGAAATAAAGATAATAACATCCTTTTGATTAATGAAGGATGCATCGACCAATTGCTCATGGCTTTCGCCCTGTGCAATACAAAACTTATTAATTCTTCTTAGCTTCATCTCTAGATCCTTACAAACCAAATAAGATGAACCCTTACCAAAGATTAAGATCTTTCTTGCATTCATGATGATTTCAGCAGCCTTCATAACAATTTCTTCATCATAAAGCTTTAAGGTATCCTCTAATACTCTAATGTTATTTTCAACAGCGGATAGCCCACAATGAGAATCCTTAGCTAAAATAACATCCGCATATTCCCTATTTTCAGGTATTTCTACCTTTGCATTCGCTAAAATAAAATCAATCTTGAAATCCTTAAATCCTTTATATCCTAACTTCTTACACATTCTAACCACAGATGCTGGAGACGTATATGCAGCCTCAGCTATTTTTTCAACAGAGAAATCCTTAAGAACGCCCTTGTTTTCGATTAGGTAATCTAAAACAACACGCTCGGCCATGCTTAGGTCTTCTTTGTATTTTAACATATTCAACATGACGCTAATTTCAATCACCTCTATACGATTCTATTAAAAACTTGTAAGTGTTTTCATACACATTATATCATTAAAAGAACTATTAATGTATACCTTGAACTTTCACATAATCAAAAGGGCTAAGATTAGCCCCTTAAAAAATGATGAACAAATTTATTATGTATAAAAACTAAATGACTTTACCTGGATTTAAAATATTTTTAGGGTCAAATGTCTTTTTGATACCCTTCATAATTTCGATTTGTTTATCTCCCAAAAGCTTAACCATATATTCTCTTTTAGCAAATCCAATGCCGTGTTCTCCTGAAACAAGACCACCATAGGTAAATGCTTTCTCATACATTAGATTAAATCCTTTAGAAACCTTTGATTTCCACATCTCATCAGATAGCTCATCCTTACAAAAATAGATATGCAAATTACCATCACCAACATGACCAAAATAAGGAATTCTAATCTCTAATGTTTTAGAAAGTTCTCTTACATATTCCAAAAATGCTCCAATACTTGAGCGAGGTAGAACCACGTCACATTCATCAATTGCAGAAGTCGATGCCTTAATGGCTTCTAGGAATCCGCCTCTTACATTCCAAACAGCACTTCTACGTTCTTCTGTATCGACTAAGAATACATCGATTGCGTTATATGAGTTGATGCATAAAGAAGATGCAATTTCAATATCCTCTTGAATTGCGATTTCATTATTTCCATCATAGCTAATCAGTAAATAAGCTTCAAAATTATTATGGGGTATTTTCTTTCCCAAAAACTCTTCACTATACTGAAGGGATTGTTTTTCTAAAAATTCTACAGCAGTAGGAATCACATGATCCATAATGAGTCTTGGTGCTGCTGAGATTGCATCTTCTCTATTCTTAAATGGAACCAGTAAACTAATTGTTTTCTTAGGCTTTGGTATTAATTTTAAGGTCGCCTCTACAATGATACCAAGCGTTCCTTCACTGCCGATAATTAGGTCCTTTAAGCCATATCCAGTGGAATTTTTAACAACCTTTCCACCAAGCTTGATCAGTTCACCATCTGGAGTAATGACTTCAAGTCCACGTACCCAGTCTCTAGTCACACCATATTTTACTGCACGCATTCCACCAGCATTCGTGGAAATATTTCCACCTATGGTCGCGGTCTTTTCACCTGGGTCTGGTGCATAAAATAGACCTTCTTTTTCTACACATTCATAAATATCTAGAAGTAATACTCCTGGTTCAACACGAAGCGTTAAATTGGTTTTATCGAGTTCAATAATTTTATTCATCTTGGATGTATCCAATAAGATTCCTCCAAATAAGGGAACACATGCACCAACTAAGCCGGTACCACTTCCTCTTACCGTGACAGGAATATTATATTCAAAGGCATATTTCATAATCATTTGGATTTGATCTTTATTTGCTACAACAACATGTGCCTCAGGAAATGCGAAAATTGTATTAAGCTCATCATGTGAGAAATCGTGTTCGATTTCATTTAATACTGTAACATGTTCTTTTCCTACTAAAGCCTTAAGAAAGCTAAAATCTTCTTCACTCATTTTTTTATAGTTCATGATTTTTCCTCCATGATTGAATCGATTAAGAGATTTAATTCAGGTAACACCTGATAAATATCTCCAACAATCGAGTAATGACTAATATCAAATAGTTTATTGTTGATATCGCTATTGACTGTAATGATTAACTCCGCTTCTTTCATGCCTTCAATATATTGAACTGCACCACTAATTCCTAAATTGATAATCAACTTTGGTTTAACGGTTCTTCCGCTCAGTCCGATTTGTTTTCTTGCATCAAACCAACCATTTTCAATTAATGGTCTTGTGCATCCAATTTCTGCATTCAATCTCTTTCTTAAAGGCTCAATTAATTCTAAATCCTTTTGTTTCTTAAATGCTCTACCAACTGCGATAATGACCTCTGCATCACTTAAGTCAGAGACCTTAGGCTTATGCATGATTTCAAGTAAATGGATTGTGGTATCCTTGACGATGGCGTCTGTCTTCTCATGGTGAATGACTCCATAGGGGGTAACCTTTTTAGGAGCATTAAACATTTTATAGCGAATCGTTGCCATTTGTGGACGGTGATTCGGTGTATTGATCTTCGCCATGATGTTACCACCAAAGGCAGGTCTAATTTGAAGGAGCTCACCCTCACTAGTAATATCTAGCATCGTGCAGTCTGCAGTAAGTCCTGTTTTTAGTCTTGCAGCAACTCGAGGTGCGAAGCTTCTACCACGTGGTGTAGAACCATATAAAATGACATTATTTTGATATTTTTTGTAGAATTCTTCAAAGATATTGGTATATATTTCTACATTGAATTCCTTAAATCTAGGGTGATCATATAAATAAACTTCATCGACACCATAGGTTAAGGCTTCTTCTGCAATATGGGAAACCTGATCCCCAATCACTAAAGCAATTACTTTTTCGTTTGTTTTTTCTTTAAGTTCCTTTGCTTTACCGATCAATTCCCAGGAAACATGATGGGCTTCTTGATTATGTATTTCTACATATACTGCAATTCCCTTATATTTAGATTTATCGATTTGAACCTTTTGAGATTCAATAAACTCACAAGCACCCTCTGGTCCTTTTTTTACACAGATTTTGCAGATTTTGCAGGACGCGTTAATGGAAAGATACGCATCCGTATACTCAAATGCGTTGAATGGACAAATATCGATTAACTTTTTGGCGATTTCATCATTGATTTTATCTTGATTGACTTTAATATATGACATGATTTTTCACCTATAAAAATCGACTTTCTTTTAGAATATCAAACATGTCTTTAGCAAGCTTTTCCTTCTTGCCTTCAACCATAATTGCTTCTGTTCTTTTAAGAGGTGGAAATATTTCATCCACTTGAGTTGGTGAACCACTGAGCCCGTAATTATCTGGGTTTTGATCCTTTAAATCCTTTAGGGTTACCATCTTGATTTTGTAGTCCTTAAATAAGACCTTTCTTCTGTAAGATGGTAATCTAGGAACATTTGCTCCCTTATCAATTGTTATTAAGCATGGATAAAAGACTTCAACCAATTCATCATAGGTATCGTATGCACTACGTAAGATAATAGATTTTTCCTTAACTTCAACGATTTCTTTGACATAGGGAACATGAGGTATCGATAAAAACTCAGCCATTTCAGGACCGACTTGTGCAGTATCTCCATCTGTAGTTTGTTTGCCGCAAATAATTAAGTCGTAGCCTCCGATATGAGTCACGAGCTGAGATAGTGTATAGGAGGTCGCAAGTACATCCGCACCTGCAAATCTTCTATCACTAATTAGAGTTGCTTCATCAGCACCCATATGAAGAGCTTCACTTAAAGCACTATTTGCTGAAGGTGGTCCCATCGTGATGGAATAGACCACTGAATCTTTTCTCATGGCTTTGATTTGAAACGCAGCTTCTAGAGCATAAAGATCATAGGGATTCATTTTGACATTATTTCCATCTCGAATCAAAACGCCTGTCTTTGGATCGACTTGAACGTTTGATGATGCTGGTACTTGCTTGATACATGTGATAATCTTCATTTTCTCTACCTCAACAATAATATACGATTCTAACATATCATAGATATTAGATTAAAAAAAGAACATGCGCCAAAAGACGCATGTTTTGTCATCATTAGATAATTTTTTTCAGTAATTGACCCTTATGGAGTCACATTTTGACTCGCAAAGCTTCTTAAGAGTTCAAGGAACTTATTGATATCTTGAGGGTATACATTATAAATAATGTTTGCAGTATAATCAGAGGATTTATAGAGTGCGCCACCCTTTGCACGAATAGATATTTCATGTGAACCAATAGGGAGTGCTAAGGATAACTGATTATCATTAACAATCGTTTCTTTTCCATCCACTAAAACACTGTAAGATATAGCACCTTCAATACCATTAAAATGTAGGATACCACTACCATCAACAAATACATTACCTGGCATTGATAACTGACTTCTTGTATCTGGCCAAGCAGGGATTGGAGCAGGAGTTTCTTTATGTTCACCCTTGACGAAGAATACTCCGTTTGCTACACTTCGAATACGTAAATCAGAGGGCGTATTTAAGATGACATATTGTTCTGTATCTAAATCCTTTAGGGCCATTGTAGAGGATCCGCCACCATCTAGGTTATACGCTCTATCCGCACCAAAGTGAGCCATAATTTCACCAAGTTCTCTAAGCTTGACACCATCCATGCCTTCAGGCTTATTTCTACCATCCACAACTACAAAGAATACTGTACCATCGGTTTTAATACCAATCGCAGTTCTTGGAGCTGGAAAATCCCAGCTTGCTCCTGCATTTAAGGAAAGGTTTGCTTGTCCGTTGATGACTAATGCTTGCGCATCAGAACCAATCGCAAATCTTACATCATCCCAAATGCCGCCTAAACCTAATTGAACTACAGCATAATCATTTCCTGAAATCAATTGATCGTTATTGAATTCATGACCAACAATAATGAAATGATTGTTTTGAATGGTCACTGCATTCGAGGTTGTTTCAACTAAAGATCCCTTACCGAAATAACCTGATTTATTTTTGTTAATTTTGGTTTCAATGCCACTCATAATAACCTTATTGAATGATTCAGGAATAGCAACTAAGGAATCATCAAAGAATACTGAAACTTCGCTATTACTTTGAGGTACTTGATTGATTCTATTGATAGGAACTCTTTTTTTAAGCTGTCCTTCATCATTATAGACAAGTAACTCGTATCCATCAAACGTAGGAATACCATGAACTACATCACCGTTATCCTTAAAGCCTACAGCATTTCTATTTCCACCATAGCCTCTTTGAATGACTTCAAAGTCTCTAACATGTAGTGATAATGGTTGACCAGTGTCGTTAATGTCATAAAAGTCGCCATTCACACCTGCGATGACTCTAAAGTTTTCATATCTTTGGTGAACCTTATCGATAATAATTGGTAATCCTGACATTCCCCAGCCATGCGCTTGGAAATTATCAGCTACTACTAGATTGATATCACTATAAAGCTTGGGGTTCGCACCTATATAATTAATAACTTGATTGGTTACAAGTCCGTCCATATCAATTGAACCAACAATCTTTGTATGTCTAACACCTTCGACAAAGACAGTTTGTTTTGTAGTTTCATAAAGTCTAAATGCTGCACTGACTTCTTGAAACTGTACAAATGATAGTGTAAATAATAATAAGAGTAAAGCAATTATTTTTTTCATTGTTTTTTCTCCCTACACGGTTGGTAAAACAATATTTGTTGTTCCAATATTGTTAAACTCAATAATGAATCGATAGTTAATTTCTCCAGCCAGTAAAAAGAAAATCATTTCAGAAATATGATTATCGACAATCGTCATTTCAAAGCCTGATAGTTCACTATCTGGAAATGAACTCTCAAAGAAGATTTGAGCATCACCTTGATTTTGTAGATTCATTAGGTATTTTCCGTTATTATAAGTAAACCATTCGATTTCAAATGCTTTAAAGAAATCATATTCACTATTTTGGGATTGAGTGAGTGTTTGCTTCGCATAAATACTTCCCTGTGGTACGTAGTGATATAGTGTTCCACTTGAAAGCTCATAATAATCCTTTTGTCCATCAAACTCAAATGAAGACTTTTCATCATCAAACTGAATCACGACATCATAGAGCTCAAATCCATTTTGAATGGTGATGTCTAATTGATAATTTTTCATCGTTTCGATGTTTTTGATTGCATTCATTAAAGCAAGTTCTTCAGGTAGGTAAATAATCTGACAAACTCCATCGACATTCTCTTCATTGGTTCCACAAACAATTTCTATAGGAACTGTTTCTTCACCCTTACATGCCTGTATGAAAAATAAGCCAAAAAGCATGATTACATAAAATATTTTTCTCATGATTATAGTCCTTTCTTAGATAAACTTTTTGCTGCCATCCTATAAAATACTTCTTTACATACTCATTCTATACTTTAAAACATGAAAAAAAATGCCGAATAGTAAAAAAACACCTACCGAAGTAAGTGTTTCAATGTATAAAAAGGACATTTCATCTCCTAGGAGACCTAAAGCATTTTTTGAATACGGTTTGATACGTCTTGTTTGAATCTTTCAATATACTCTAAAACATATGTTTTGATATCTAAATTGATATCTGTTACTAGTGGAGTTAAATCCATAGCAAATATTAAAGCAGTAGCTTTGTCGACTGCATGAGATGTTGAATAGGTTGCATGTGCGACACGTCTACCTGTGGTTGCAAGATCGTAGCGTTTACCACCAATGATTTGTGAATCGAAGACTTCTACCAATGCTTGAGCAAGATTTGGATGTCCACTGACATCAAAAATCACCTTTTCATCATCAAGCATCCAATCAAGGTCTCTCCACACTTCACATCCGTAGACCTTCTTAGGTCTTAGATTTGCTGGAAGCTTACGGATTGCTTTAATGACTTTAGTAGTTACACCAATATGTGTATCATGCTTATCTGCTAAATTGTGTGTATATAGTATTTCTGGATTCGCAAGCTTGATTAACTCAGCTAATTCATCAATTATTTCCGTATTTTTAGGATCCTTTGTTTCAGCACTTGGATAATCGAGTAATGCGAGTGCTCCGAATTCTCCGATATATGCAGCCTTCTTTTGTTCAAGTCTTCTGACATTGATCATTTCTTGGTCAGTATAGTTCTTATAAAGAGAATCTCTTGCACTTCCTGAGCCACTCGTAACAACAACTCCAAAAAACGATTGATCTTCCTTCCCAAAGCATTGAAGTATACCATCATAGGCCATAATTTCAATATCATCTTGATGTGCTGCAATAGACATATGGGTAGTTTTCTTGATTGCAGTCATTACTTCTGTCTGATCAGGAATAAAGAATTCTGCTGTTTTTTTGTTTAGTTTCATTTTTATACCTCTTTTATTTTATAGTAATATCAGGAAGACTTGCAGCAGCGACCGATTGGCCAATGCGTCTACTCTTCTCATCTGGTAATGTGATTTCAATCTTTTCTGCTAGCTCAGGAAATTCAGTTTCAAGAACATGCTTAGCATAATTAATAACTCGGACTCCACCCTCACCCGAGGTGACTCTTCCTAGAACCAATACATGATTTATATCATAAAAATTAGCATAATTAGCTATATTATAGCCCAAATAAATACCAATCGTGTCAAATATTCTTTCTGCTGTTCTATTTCCATCATATAGTAAATGCTGAACATGCTCAAGCTTTTCCGCTGGTGATAGATTAGAATTAAGAATTAAACCGTTACTATCTGCAAGCTTAATGACTGCGTCTTGTGAAAAGTATTTCACACCACATCCATAATCTAATGACCATTCATCAACCATGGCATCTAAATTGTAGTCCGCTGGAACAAATGCGAGTTCGTTTAACCATCCAGTGATATTTCCCTTAGCATCCACATATCCTGCGGCTTGAGAGGTTCCCATCGCAATCCCTAAAACCTGATTAGATTCTAAGCTCATTGCACCAGCAAGTGCTGTGACATCACCATCATTAGCAACCTCGATTGGAATATCTCCTAAATCCTTAGCAATCTTAATAAACATATCCTTGACATAGTGATCAAAATCCTCTTTAGGGACCTTGATGAATAGAGATGCTGCCATGACACGGTTATCAATATAAACGCCTGCAGCACTCACACCAATAGCATCTACACGAGGCATTTTAGATGCTGCTGTTTGAATTGAACTTAAAATTCCTTGATAATGATAGTTGGGGTCTGTTTGTAATTTAGGATGCCAGATGACTTCCTCTGAATAGATTGGTACTCCATCAACAACAGCGGAGACCTTGCGGTCTGAACCACCTGCATCAAATCCAATTCGATAGCCCTCTAAATGTCTTCCAAGTGGCTTTGATACTTCATTAGAATCGAGTATTTGGCTTGTTGAAGTATGCTCAACAACGAATTCCTTTTCATAGATTCTAGTCATGAATTCTCGATCGAATTCACGTAAACCACCAATTGAGTAGCATGCTTTAATATAATCAGCGATAGACTTTGGTCCGCCAAAGACTATCTTCCAACCACCTTTAATCCATAGTAAGGACTTAATCAGGCGTTCAATATAAAAAGCATTCGCTTCAAATTCGTTTTCTGATTCGTTAAAAATATAGGTTTTATATACGGAGAATATCCCTTGGTTTCTCTCAATAGCAATTACAACAAATTCGGGATTGTTTGAGTTCATGACAGCCTTTAAGAAATTAGCGTTTGCTAAGGCGATTGGTCTGAAGTTTGGATCCAATTCAGATATGATTTTTGGTAAAACATTATATTTGAATGCATTCATTTTCTCATAGTCCCCTTTGTTAATATATGGATACGATTACTGTCCATTACTATCTTACTTAAAATGACTGATAAATACAACTGCATATCCAAGGAATTCAGGTGTTTTATCACAAACGAAAAAAAACTTTCAGTTATATTTTTTTCTGTAGTGAAAGCATACTTGCAGCTTCTTGATCAAGAAAGAATGTAATATCTCTATGTTCTTGTAAAATCGATGCTGGACAATCGATATGAACAGCACCTTCTAGCATATCACGAACTGCTAAAGCTTTATTTAACCCTGTTGCTATCAAAACTATTTTTTTTGCATTCATGATGTTTTGAATTCCCATGGTGATGGCGTGTGTTGGCACATCGTCAATTGAGTCGAAAAATCTAGCATTATCGTGTCTAGTTTTCGCATCCAATTGAATTCGGTGTGTCTGACTTAGAAAACTTGTTCCTGGTTCATTGAAACCGATATGCCCATTTCTTCCGAGACCAAGTAATTGAATATCTAATTCATATTGATTTAATAAATCATTGTATATTTTGGCATAGTCAGCAGTGCAATCTATTTTCATACTCGGTAGATAGGTACGCTCTTTATTAATATCTATATAGTGAAAAAAATGCTTATTCATAAAGTATGCATAGCTTTGATGGTTATCTGATGATATCCCTTCATACTCATCTAAGTTGAACGTAGTAACATCCTTATATGTTGTCTGATTGCTCTTAAAATCATGAACAAGCGCTTTATATACACCTATCATAGATGAACCTGTAGCAAGTCCTAAAACTGCTTTAGGTTGATCGTTAACGATTTTAATAATTTCCTTTGCAGCCAAATCGTAAAGCCTATCCTTCTGGTCAATAATGATCTTCATATTGTCTCCCTTAAGTAAAAATATGAGTATAAATACTCACATTTTTTTTGTTTAATTATTGGGCATGCGATGACTTAAATTTAAATATAAGTCATCAAAATAGATGCCGTTACCTGCGGTTCCGATAAGTGAAACTTCAAGTCTTCTTGTTCCAACAGGAAGATCAATTGTCATTTCCTTCATGTAATACTCACCTAAAACAAAGTTAGGATCATTTTTATCAAATGTTAGTGAGTAGCTTTCAATTCTTGTAGTCTCGAGTGGTCTCGCTTCGATTAATACCATTCCTGCATCATCAAGATGTTCGAGTTTGACTTTCACCCACAATGTAACCTCAAAGGTTTCATCCATTCCTGTAACAAACTGGTATACTATATCATCCTTAGGGACAAATAATGCTTTCGAATTATTGATTCCTTGATTAGAGACAATTTCAACCAAGCTTGTTGCTGTTTTTCGCCATGCATCAGGTGAACCTTCAAAGCCTGGGTTTGATATTAAATTATTCAATGGCATTTCTATTGGTGCTGTTGGATAATGACTAGGAAAATTACTTCTTCCACCTGCAGTTTCAATATATGGATTATCGAGGTACGGTGTATAACGAATCCAATCAACAAACATGTAATCAGTTTCAAAGTCGGGAGTGCCTGCCCATCCATCTGGAAACCAGTGTCCAATCCATAGTCTTCCAGCATAATTCGGAATATTATAATCTGACGTGTGAAGTAAAATATCATCAACATAATAATCAATTCTCGCTGGGTTTGTATGCCATTCAAATTTATATGTGTGCCACTCTCCATCATTATGAACAATATCGGTGACATGCTGTCTATGGTCTGTATCTGTTAAAGTTACCCAGTTTGTTGTCCAAATCGATCTAAAGCTATTGTTAACATTCAATTCAATATCAATTTCTTGATTGAGTGATAATTCATGATTATAATAAAACGTCCAAAATGCACTTGTAGCACCAAAGCGAGGTAGAGCCTTCATTCTAACCTCAAAACGACCCGGTCCAAACGCTTCATTAGATATTAGAGCTGCGCCAGTCCTTGTGCCTGAATTACTGTTATAGCCTTTATGAGGCCCAGCATAATAATCTCCATTGGCTTGCAGTACAACAACACCATCATCGGTATAATGAACATTTTGTGCGATTACACCGTTATTGGTTGTTCCCCATTTGGTATTTGCAATCTCCCAATTATTAATATCAATTCCATTTTCAAAATTATCAAAAAATATATTATCTAAATCTAGGTTATCATCTGGGTTAAATTCATCTGTCTCCTCACCCTTAGTACATGAAGCAAAAAAGATTGAACCTACCAGTATCATAACGAATACAATTTTTTTCATTACTACCTCCATTTAATTCTTGTTGCCATTTCCTCGTTTTCTATTTTCGATTAACACCTTAAAGGCTTGATCGATTGCAACGCTTCTTGCACCAAAGGAAATTGCTTCATCTCCACATGTTGCATATTTCAATTCGATTTCACTCGATTGTTTTCCAAGAAATAATTTCACTTCATCTAAATACTTATCTTTAAATCCTCTAACTCTACCACTAATATAAATATGCTTACAGTCAAAAACGTTATAAAGGTTGGAAATAAGTATTCCAATATTTTTAGCGCTTTCTATTACAACAGTTTGCACTAATGGATCTTGTTGCTCAAATGCCTCGATGACATCACTTGTTCTAAATCCATCCTTTATATTGGTTATTTCTCCAATTGTTTTATAATATGCTATTTGGTTTTTTATTGAGTTCGTGGAGCATATTGAATCGTAATAAACAATATTTCCAAAACGATCAAATGTCTTCATCAAGCCAAATTCGCCAGCAAATCCTTGTTCACCTTCAACTATTTTTCCTTTATTAAGGATTGCTCCACCAATACCTGTGTCGATATGGACTAAAATAGCATCTTCAATAGAAGAATCAATATAGCCTTGTTCTCTTTCACCCAGCAACCATAAATTAATATCATTTTTCAATGAGACGTGTACGTTTAAATGTTTCTTAAAATAATCCTTTAACTTAATATGTTGAGCAGGTTTAAATTTAGGAGACTGAAAGATTTCTTGAGTAGAACTGTTAATTTTACCAGGTGCAGCGATGCAAACCGAAAGTAAAGCACGTTGGTTTGATTCGTGTTTACTTCTAAGCAAATCAATAGTCTGAGTAATTTCATTGAGTGTTTTCTCATCAATAAACTCTTGATTGGGTATATCGACTTCATCGATGGTTCCACCCTCTAAATCAGAGAAAACGATTTTGACATGAGTTGGTGCAAAGTTAATAACACCCACCATTCCGGCGTTTGGATTAATTTTATAAAGAGTTTTCTTTCTTCCAACATTATTCTTTAGAAGATGTTCTTCCTCGGTGAAAACAACTAGATGATTCTCAATCATTTCATTCATGATTTTTGTTAATCCCGGCTTACTTAAATGCATTCTTTTGGCCAAATCACTACTTGACATGTGTTTTTCTTTGAGGAGCTGAAGTACCATCTCCACATTTAAATCTCTAGCAACTGTTTGATCACTACCATATTTCATAAAATCACTCCTTAGTGTATTTTAACAATACCCTCTAACTTATTTCTTAAATCAATCATGCGCATTGTAGACAATTTATAGTCACTTTCTTTATTTCGTTCATTCCAAGCAATTTGATAATGATTCATCGCTTCATTGAAAAGCGAGAGCATCGCCTTGAACTCATCAATCTTGTGACTATAAAGATCAACTAGTGCTATGCCTAGCTTGCTTGCTACTAGAAGTATTTTCAGCGAAAATAATATCTCGTGATCGACAATTTGACGGTCAGCCATCTTATAATCTATTTTACGATAATCTGCTAACATTGAAGTAAAGAATATTTCATAATTTTTATATTCTTCCAAGCTTAAAAGTCTTCTATCTTTGATTATGAACATTGGGTCACTTAAATTGGTGCCAAAATTGATGTGATCAGTTTGCTGAATATAGAGTAGTTTAAATAGCTGTGTAGCATTTGCAGCCTTTTCAGTTTCTATTTGATATGAGTTTCCAAGTCTTAACATCATTCTAGACATTTGCTTACTTGCGTCCATATAAATTTCGCGATCTAAATAATCTAAAACCATTTCATCTTGTTCTGTATCAGCATTCCATGCATATGCAGCACCAATTGCGTATGGGAAATAGGATAAAGATAACTGTTGCCATGAACCACCATCACCCCAGTCTGTATTGAGTAGACCAGTAGCCATATATTTTTTTCCAACACGAGCTGCTCTTTTGATATTTTTTAACATATTGTCATGTATACCTACAATTGAATTCCACATAGATGTCCCTGGGCACACATAATATTCAAAGCCTTTATCTACATATTTTTGTAGATCTTCTTCCTTGAAATCATTTTCATCATATCCCCACTCTAAAGCGATTATATCTTTAGGTAATAGTTCAAGAATTTCAGAATGATTTTTGATTACATCGCCCCACATCATGACTTTATAATTTTTGTCATTCATAGAGTCATATAGTTTTTTAATGAATCTTGCATATACTATTGCTCTTCCATCTTTTTCAACCTCATGCTTACTTGCACCGAATCCTAATTCAAAGGGTTCATCTGCGCCAATATTGACAATTTTTTCACTAAAGCCTTGTAGATACTCATCAAATAATGATTGAACAAATAGAAAGGAATCATCTAATTTAGGATTGAGTGTTGATGATGGTGAATTCACCATCCATTTATAGGTGAAACCTTCAGGACATTCCGCAAGATGATTAAATTCTTTTTGGTTTAGCCAAAATGACATGTGCCCAAAAGAATTTTGATTCGGAATGAGTTTTATATATCTTTCTTTTGCATAGAAATCTATCTTGATTACATCTTCTTTAGTTAACATATCTGATGGATCATCATAATACGAATCCTTAGATGGATAATAGTAAGAATTGCCTTCAACATTGAATTGTAATTGATTCATTTTTAAATCACTCATTAAATCAATAATTTTATAAAATGTATCAACCTTATAGACTCTATTTCTACTAATATCAAGCATTAATCCGCGGTGTTTAAAATCAGGTGAATCATCAATTATAATGCCGTTTAAAACACCGCCAGAATTTTGCTTTAGAATTTGCTTTAATGTACAGATTGCATAATAGCATCCCGTTTCATTTTGATAGAAAAGATTAATGCTTCGATGATCTATTAAAATCTTATATTGCTCCTCAGCTAATTCGTTATCCTGTGAAAAAACAATAGGAGTTCCATGAGCACCAAAGATGTAAGATGGAAAGTCTGTAACTAGTTTTTTTACAGATCGAGTTGTTAACAATTGACTTCCGTTGACCACGAATTGAAAGCTGCCATTAATCTTTAGTATTTCTTTTGTGTATGTTAAATGTTTTGGTTTCGGGATGATATTCATAATTGTACCTGCTTATCTTGTATTTTTATTCTTGAACTTTTACCATAGGAATTGTTCCTTCAACGATGTTCCAAACGGAATCATCAAAGTTTGTAAATGATGATGCTGTCTTTAGGAATGCATCAGTTACTAAGAGTGCATCAAATGTAGCGTTTGCTGCGTGGAAGAAAGTAACTGCACCTGTTAATGTTTGATCAACATATTCATTTTCTATTGTTCCTTCATTTCCGATTGCGAATCCAGGTCCTTTAATACCCATAACTTCAAATCTTCCAACTGAGTTTCTGGAAATGACATTACGGATTGTTCCGTAATTGTCACCTACAAATCCTCCGACCCATTGGCCAGTTGACATGATTGTAACTTGTGAGTAAATATTTTCGATTAAACCGTAGTTTTTAGATGCGATAACACCAGTAGCTGCTCCAACATACAAATCAGCTGGACGATCAGCACCTAGAAGATTAAAGTTTTTCACTACGCCTGTTGCACCGATATGACCAAACATACCGAAATCATGCTTAGCATCTCCACCCTTGAATCCTGAGATAGTATATCCTTGTCCATCAAAGATTCCTGTAAATGGGGTAGCCTCACTACCGATTGCATTTAAGTACCAACCTTCTAATACGATATTACTCGTTAATCTATATTCTTTAGCTAATAAGGCAGGATCAGTTGATGCTGCTAGTGCATGTAACTGTGCTTCATTTGAAATTGTTTCGAATGTAGCTACGACTGCACTTGACTTAACCATAGGAATTGTTCCTTCAACGATGTTCCAAACGGAATCATCAAAGTTTGTAAATGATGATGCTGTCTTTAGGAATGCATCAGTTACTAAGAGTGCATCAAATGTAGCATTTGCTGCGTGGAAGAAAGTAACTGCACCTGTTAATGTTTGATCAACATATACATTTTCTATTGTTCCTTCATTATCGATTGCAAAACCTGGACCTTTTATTGTCATATTATCTGTACGACCCACTTTACTTCTTACAATTACATTTTGAATAGTTCCGAAATTATTAGCAACAAATCCAGCAACCCATTGTCCAGAGGATAATATCGTCACTTCAACATAAATGTTTTCAATTAAACCGTGGTTAACAGAAGCTATAGGGGCACCTGCTGCACCAACATACATGTCAGCATCTCGTCCAGCACCGAGTAGATTGAAATTCTTAACTACTCCTGTCGAACCAATATATCCAAACATTCCAAAGTTGTGTTTACCGTCCCCACCCTTGAATCCAGTGATGGTATAACCTTGTCCATCAAAGGTTCCTGTAAATGGTGTTGCTTCACTACCGATAGCAAATAAATACCAATTTTCAAGTGTTAAATCATTTGCAAGTAAGTAAGTTTTTCCAAGTGCTTCAGCATTTGTCTGTGTTGCGAGTGCAACCAAATCAGCTTCTGTAGTGATATAAACTGTTGACTCTATTGGAATTGGATTATAAATCAATGTAAAAGTCATTGAAGCATTGATAGTTTCATCTGTAATTAAATAAGCTTCAACTGTGACTGTTGATAAATTTACGACATCCGTAGTAAATGATAATAATCCTGTTGCGCTGAGTGTAACTCCAGTAACTGCTGTTGCTAATCGATAGCCAATTTCTGTTTCTAATGTGCCATTGACAATAGCAACTACGACTTGTAATTCTTCAGTAGTTTCAACATCTACCGATGTTTGGTCATTTGTAATGGATAATGAGATTTCCTTTTCAGTAGGAGCTACAAATCCCTCATGCTTGAGTAGAGGATAGAACCCATCTTCAATGAACCAAATATTTGTATTAAATTCAGAGAATGTTGCTGCTGTTTTCATTGTTGCAGTCGATCTCATAAATGATGTATTTGTAGTTGGAGTAAATGCGATATAGTTTGGAGTCGTCATCTTATCTCTATCACCATAAACTTCAATCATTTGTCCTTCATTTGCTGCCACAAGTCCTGCAGAACGTGCTTGAAGATTTGTGTTTCCGCTCATAATTTTGCCAATTGCGTAAGAGTAACTAATTGTTCCTCTATTCACAGAAACCATTGCTCCAGCTGAAGTTCCAATAACAGTGACATCCATTTCAGAAATAACATTGGTGATTAATCCACCATTGATTCCTGCGACACCACCACTCCAACCTGTTGCATTCACTTCACCTTGAAGATGTACATTTCTAACAATACCTGTTGAACCTATTTGTGCGAAAAATCCAACAGTAAAGCTTCCATTGACTTCAATATTTGTTATAGAAAAACCTTGACCGTCAAATAAGCCATTAAAATAACTACCAGGAATAATATTTCCATTGTCTTCTTCTATATCAGCAGTACCTAAAGGTATCCATGCAGATGTAAGTTCAATATTATTCATCAATTTATAACGCTCATTGAGTCCGTTCGTTGCTGTCCCAATTGCACGCAATTGTGCTTCAGTAGTTATTTCAACGAAAACTTCTGGATTATTAACAGTAAAGACTTTAGTTGACGTCTTTGTTGGATCGTAAAGTGATGTAATTCTAATTGTAAACGTTACTTTATCCTCTGCATTCACAGAAACTGTGAGTTCAGAGCCTGTTAAGGATATCCCTGAAGGAGCGCCTAGCAATGTAAATCTAACTTGTTGATTTGCACCTTCTGGAAGTGCTCTTCCCGTTAATGTGTAATTCCCAGGACTTAAATTTGTATTCGAATTTGTAATTTCAACACTTGCTACATCTGGATCAACTGGTGTTGTAGGCACTGTTTGTTCACTTGGCTTACAAGCTACCAGTAATGTAACCATAAATAATGCAATCAATAATAAATATAACGGTTTTCTCATTTCTCTCTCCCTTATTCCTTTTTAAGTTTCAAGATGACATCATCAATAAATATTAAGCTATCCTCTGATGATTCAAATCGAACTTCTATTTTTTCAGTGCCTACTAGTGTTTTAAACTCAAATACATGTCTTAACTCATTTAAGTTATCAAACTCATAGGTAACTGTTCCATCTGTAATGACCTCATTATTAAGATTTTTCATTAGAATAACAAGTTTTCCTTGTGTACCTCTTAATATTGATGATTTAAACTCAATCGCAAATGCAAACTCATCATATACTGCTGTAATTATTTGACTTGCATATCCACCGTGATCTACAGCTAACATCTTCTTTGAAGGAAAGTCAGTTCTTGACACAACATAAGCATCCCCTTCCAAAGACCAAGCTGTTACTCCATCTTCATAAGAACCATTCGAAATATAATTTCTTGTTAAAGGAGTATTTGTTATCTCTGGGTACATATGAACTGGTGCTACCCCAAAGGCATTAGGTATTGTAATAAGTGTTGGTTGATCATAGGGTTCAAAGCTAATCCAATCCACTAAGAGATAATCGGTTTCAAAATCAGGGACTCCTGCCCAATTATTAGCAAACCATGCACCAACCCATAGCTGACCTTGTGCGAACGGCACGTGGTCAGTAATCTCTGATGTCAGCACATCATCGACATAGTATTTCACAATTTTTGGATCTGTATGCCATTCAAAGGTGTATTTATGCCACTCGCCATCATTTGCTGGAGATTCTGTTTTAGCAACTACTGTTTTATGGCTGTTACGATCTACACCAACCCAGTTGGTATTTAATACATTTCTCAAGGATTTATTCCCTGGAAACTCAATATCAATTTCATGATTATAGTCTTCACCCTCATAATAAAATGTCCAAAATGCACTGACAACTCCTAGTCTAGGTAAGACTTTCATCGAAATTTCATACTTGCCTGCTCCAAAGGATTCTGTTGAGATGATTGCAGATCCTGTCAACCTTTTATTGTCATCTGGATGATACATGCCATGTGCGTTTAATACTAGAAATCCATCTTCAGTAACCTGCACATTTTCTGCTTTTTGACCTTGACTAACAGCTGGAGACCAATTTCTTGTGCTTATATACCATTTTTCTGGGTCTAATCCATTTGAGAAATCATCAAGTAGGTGCTCTTCTGGTGCTGGAATTCTTCTAAGGGTGTGATCGATGTCTTTAATAGGTGTAACCTCCTCGGTTTCTTCTACATCAGTTGGTAATGGTAATTCTTCTACACATGATATGAGAAGAAACATCCCGAAGATCATGAGTGTAAATAAAATGATTTTTTTCATCCTTTAAGTCCTCCGACGATTGTATTTTCCATAATCGTCTTTTGGAAGATAATAAAGACAATCAGAATAGGTAAAACTGCAATAATCATAGTTGCAAACATTTCAGCGTATGCTCCACGTGCTACCATTGTAGCTGTTAAGGTTCTCAGTCCAACAGCAAGTGTTGGAATGTCCTTTAAGTAGATTGATGGTGTAATATAGTCATTCCATAGCCCAATCGCATGAATTACAGATAGAGCAATCATGGATGGTTTTGCTAGAGGAATCATCACTCTAAAGAATACTTGAAAATCAGATGCCCCATCTACAAATGCCGCTTCAGCATAATTCCATGAAATACTCTTGAAAAATCCATACATTAATATGAAGTTAAATCCAAAGCCTCCTGAATAAAGTACGAAGAGTCCTATCATCGTATTGTATAAACCAAGAGATTGCATTAATTGATATTGTGCAGGTAGTGTCCCAACAACTGGAACAATCATCACAAATACTGCTAGTGAGTATAGGAATGTGCTTCCCACAAACTTATATTTCGCAACAACATACGCAACCATTGAAGAGACTAAAATATTTAAAAATGTCCCAACAAGAGTAATAAAGATTGATATTCCAAACATTGACATGATGTTATAACTTCCTGTTGATCTAACCACATGAAAGTCATTGAGTACGCTTGAATAATTTCTAAAGTTGATTTGATTTGGAAAAGCCCAAATATTACTAAAAAATTCAATATTTGTTTTAAATGAATTGACTAGCATCCAAGCAAATGGAAAGATCAGTGTAAGTGCATAAATTAAGAATATGATAAACACAATATATTTAAAAATGATTAACTGCTTAGTATCTAATAAAGATTTACGTCTTCTATGTTTGATTCTCATCATGTCACCTCTAGTAGTCAACGTCTTGATATGCCTTAGACATAGCGCGACGGATTCCCATAATAATCGGTGTTCCAATCAAGGAGACAACAATACCAAATGTTGCGAAATAAGCCATATTTCCATTTCTTATGACAGAGTTATAAATAGATAACGCAATTGTATTTGTATATGGGTTATCTGGTGTCAGTAATAATGGTTGTAAAAGTACTGTGAATACAGCGGTACACCCAAGAAGGAAAGTGGTAGTTATTGTTGGCCAAATGAGCGGAATCACTACATTCTTAAGCTCCTGAAATAATGTTATACCTTCTAATTCACCATATTCTATTAATTCAGTAGGAATACGAGCAATCGCACCTGATAATAATAAGATATTGAATCCTAACCCTGCCCATACACAATAAACTAGTATCATGATTTGACTGGTAGGGTAGGATCCAAACCAGGAGGGAATATCTGCTGTAGGTATTGCAAACACAGATTTTAATATCGAATTGACTGGACCTAAGTTTGAATCGAAAATAAAACCAAAGGTCATTGTTAAGACTACAATCGGTAAAATCGAGGGTAGAAAGTAGACAACTCGGAAAAATCCGGATAATGGTATCTTTTTATATAGGAAATATGAAAATATTAAAGACAGTGGAAGTATTACAAAGCTATTGATTGGCATATAGAGTAACGAATTGAAAAGCATGCGTTTCGTGGATTCATTATTAAGTATGTCATTAATCACAGATCGATAGTTTTGAAATCCAACAAAAGTATAATTCCCGGTAGTCCATGAAAAGCTCTTGAAGGTTAGAAGGATTGTGTCGAAGTTTACATATCCCCAAAAAAGGATAAATTGTAGCAATGGATAGGCAAGCATAACGATTATAAATATGCGTTTCTTTGCATGTCTATTCAGTGTTCTCCTTGGCTTTGCCTTTTTTTCTGAAAGATTGATTTGTTGTAAGTTTTGCATGGGGTTCAAATTCGTTACCTTCTTCTTTTTATTTTTATGGATTAATCTCGCTTAGCCATCCGCTCCAACTATTTTTTACAGTTTGATAAACTCCATCAAATGTTGAAAATATGTTTTTAACTTCAAATGTGCTTGGATTTGTTATATATGCACTTCTATTATAATGATTAAAGTAATCTGCATAATGTTGTACACCCTCTGGTGCCCACTGGATAGCAAGTTTACCATCAAGGACTAGTAGGCTTTGTGAATATAAATCAAATTTTTGACTATTTGAATTGATCTCAAGTACAGTTTGCGAGAATAAAGTCATCTCTTCCATATTAAATTCGATATTCGAATAATCCATAGCAAGCATAACTCCATTTGTCTTTTCAGTGAATATCTTCATGTTGTCCTGACGCGCCATATAGAGTAAGAACTTCTTGGCTAATTCCTTATTTTGTGAGTATTCAGGAATAATTATAGAGTCACCAGCACCAACTGCGTAATTCACACGAATTGGATTGCCTTCTCCATCTTTTTTAGCATTTGCTAAAAATGGAGCAGGCATCATTGCCATTTCAATCTTATTCGGGTCAATATTATCTAGCATTTCACTTTCAAGCCAATGCGCATTCGGAATCATTGCAGCATAGCCATTTAAGAAGTCCATTTGTGCAGCCATATATTGTTTACCTACTGAATCTTCCATGCTTTGCTGTGGTCTTTTTGCTATCAAATCAACCCATGCTGAGAATGCCTGCATTAATTCTGGATTTGTTGTAGGATTGAAGACTTCAGCTGATGCTAGTTGAGTATATGTCTTTATTTTAGCGGTACCAGCAAGCTGAGCCCACCAGTCAAAGACTAGATAATCCCAATAATAAGTTTCTGAACTCCAAACAAATGGTTTAATGGTTGGAGCATTTGGTTTCATGTCTGTTGAATCGACTTTAATATTTGCTGCATAGATTAAATCAGCCAACGCAAGTAGTTCGTCATAGGTTTCAGGAACATTCCATCCGTTTTCTCTAAACATTTTTGCATTATAAACAAGTCCACCTGCACCATTTGTCCAAGGAACTTTATAATACTTATTATTGAATCTACTCATATTACCGAATGTAGGCAAAACTCTATCTTTAAATAGGACTCCATCTTCGACTTCCATTTCATATAAATCAGAAATGTCCGCGATATATCCTTGAACTGATAGTCTTTCCCAATTGATACCGTGTGAGAAGAATAGATCGTCATCAGATCCATTTTGTAATCTCGAAGGTATTTCAGCAGCTAAATCAGGAGATGCTTCAATTTCTACAGTAACTCCTTCATTTTCTGCTTCAAAACCACGAGCAAGTGTATTCGCCCAAACCTGTCCATATCCACCTAAATAGATAGATATCTTTAAATGACCAGGATCTTTCGTATTAGTAGAACATCCAATCAGCAATAATACTGTAAGTATTACAACCAGTAAACTAGCAATTTTCTTCATGTATTGACCTCTATTCTTTTTTTAACAATGTTTGTCATTTGCAGGGTATTTTGTCCTTTTATTCGTTTTCTCTTCTATAAATCAGGGACAATAACCTGTATTTGGTTAACTTTGTTTATTTATTCAAAGCAATTTTATCACATGCTTTATTGATATGCAAGCGTTTTCGCTTAAAAAAAATAAATAGCTAAAATAAAGAAGACAGGCACAGTGATTCTGCGCTTGTCTTCTTATATAGGAGGGTACTTTGATAGCAATTTTTTTTAATCTAACGAACATTATCTAGTTAATTTCCTGAATCTCTTGTCATCATACATTCTTTTGTCTGCAATTCTCATTAAACCCATCAATTGATCATCATCTTTTGGATAGCAGGCAACACCACAACCAAATTCGATAACATGCTCTAAATCTTCATATACAAAAGGTATTTGCTCAAATACTTCTCTGATTTTTTCAATTCTATCGTGACTTTCTTGAAGAGACTTGTTGGGAAACACAATAACAAATTCATCTCCACCAGTTCTAGAAAAGATATCATTTTCGCCGATATATTCTTTAATTACTCTTGCAAAGTGGATTAAATACTGATCACCAACACTATGTCCATAGGTATCATTGACTTGCTTTAAATAATTGACGTCCATGACTGCAATCGAGAACTCTTTCTTTTTGTTGCGGAATTCTTTATATAGATTAAAGACTATTTTTTCATGATGCTTTCTTGAATGAACACCAGTTAGTGAATCGGTTTTCGATAATGTGTATATTTCTTCCACCAATAAATGATTATTTAGTGCAATTTCGATTTGAGATGCTAAATGCTTAATATTTAGTTTATCCTGTTCATTGAATGCTTCAAAGTCATCAAGGTTATCCAAATTGATAAATCCATAAATTTTTCCGTGTAAAATAAAGGAACAGGTTAATACAGCTTTCGCAGTTAACATATCATTTTCATTCATTGTATCTGCTATTTCAGCCTTTAAGTTCTTTTTATTAAATGTTTTGATATCCTTAATTACTGCGGGTTCGTTAAGTAAACCCAACTTATATTGATACATATCCTCAAAGCATAAATCAACCTTTTTTAATTGATTGAAGTCGTATCCAACTGCTGCCCTAAATTCCATTCTATTCTCATTACGAATTAAGATACTTCCGGATTGAGCCTTTGGTATCAGTTCGATTGCTTTTTCTAATATCGTTTGCAATAGTTCATCTAGATTATCATTAATCAGCATTTGTGGAGTAATTTCTGAAATGGTCTTTGTAATCTTTGAATTGAGTTCAAGCTGTGCATACCTGTTCATCAAGAGTAGGTAATCAACTCGCTCTGAATGAACAGCTTTTTCTAAATAATGAAGAAAAAGCAAGACAATGCCGAAAACAAAGATAAGATTCATTTGAATATCTAGCACTCTGACACTTTGAAAAATTAAAGAAGCGATATTGAAGACTGTGATAAAGGATATTGATAATATGGCTCCATATCGTTCAAAGGTATAGAATAAAACCACTGAAAGTATCAGTAAAATTGAAGTACTTATATAGATAATCTTTGCAAATGATGATAAATCACTAAAATCTGCAAATCTTTTGATCACGATGGTAAATAGTAAAATAGCAAACGCATAAACTACAGCACCAAGCTTAATCCACTGCTTGGCACCGGGGATGATACTCATATATTTGCGTTCCTTCATAGCCAATCATCCTTTCTTTCATTTTTCTTTCAGTTATATTCTATCATTTATAAAAATAGAAAATCTAAATGTAAGAAAGTTGTAATAATTAAGAGACAATATAAGTAAACTTAACTCCATATATGAAATATCAAGAACTAAATTGTATTAAATTATCCACAATTGGATAGATAATTACATTAAAGTTGTTTAATAGATATTTGATAGGTATAATATGTAGCGTAGGAAGGTTGATTATATGAACTATACGGAACGTTTTAAAGAATATTACAAATATCACCCAGTCACTAGCATTATTATCATCATCAATTTGGTGATGGCTCTTCTTGTAATGTTTACTGGTGGATTTTCATTACTGAACTTAATATCGTGGGGAGCAATACTCCCTCCACTCGTTACTGAAAATGGGGAATATTATAGAATCATTACTGCAATGGCACTACACGGCAGTGTATTGCATTTCGCAATGAATTCATATGTCTTATATTATATCGGTGGCCATTTAGAAAAATTTGTAGGACCTGTTAAGTATTTAATTGTTTATATGGTTGCAGGTATTGTATCCAGTCTATTTGTTGTCTTCTTTGGTGCAGCCAATGTCGTAACAATAGGTGCCAGTGGAGCAATCTTTGGTGTCATGGGTGGATTATTTATGCTAACCATTAAAAGAGCAAATTGGTTTCATCCACAAGCAATTAGATCGATTCGTAATTTAATGTTGATCAATTTGGTATTTACATTCATTATTCCAAACATTAGTATTCCTGGTCATTTAGGTGGACTTGTTGCTGGTGTCTTGTTATTCTTTGTCATTACACCAGATGAACCACATTTTACAAGATATATGGTTCCTGATGCTAGAGATCAATACATGAGTTAAAAAAGATAAAAAAATAGGGTCTTGCGCAAGCAGGACCTTTTGTTTGTTTATAGTGGTAAATGTCTGATTTATATATCTTTCGACTCTATTTTTTAGGCATATAGGTTTGATGTGCCTTACTCATATAAGCTTCATAATTGGTGTTAATGAATGCAGTAAATAATATATCGACTACATTAAGCGTTGATGTTCTTGAATACATCGCCCCTAAACGGTCTGCAGGCTCAGATGCATCAACAAATAAATTATATGTGCAGTGCTTAATGAGTGTATTATCTGATAGACCTGTAAGAGAGACTGTTGGAACTTTTCTAAGTGCTAATTCTTGTGCGACCTCAATGATATCTCCTGTTTCACCTGTGTAAGATATTAAAAATGCAATGGATTCTTCAGATGAACTTTTCGCTTTGATAAACATTTCAAGTTTATTTTCATACGCAGATGAGTCAATTCCTAAACGTAAACATTTGAGGGCTGCATCCTTTGCAACTAGGTTTGAGGGGCCAACTCCAAAAAAGTCCATGCGTTTAGCTTTTGTCATTAACTTAACCACATTTGTAAAATCTTCTTTATCATTGATATCTTTACTGTCAATAATCGATTTCGCATTGAAATATGAGACCTTTTTAATAATCTCTTCAATTGAGTCATGTTTTTTTACTGGTATATTTGCTTCTTTAATAATCGATTCCTTTAAGTACGCCTTTAAATCAATTGATATTTGTAATCTAAAATCGATATAAGAATCAATGCCTAATTTTGCGCATAATCTTTTGATTGTCGAAGTTGAGGTAAAAGTTTTTTGTGAAAGCTCAACGATACCAATATTGGATACTTCTTGTAAATTATCAAAAATATAGTCAACTACATGACGTTCAGATGGTGACAGATCCTTGACATTTCTCATT
>JAUSOA010000099.1 GCA_030656435.1 Acholeplasmataceae bacterium
CATGAGAAAGTCTATTCCAAACTTTAACCCTGGTAATTATAGAAAGATATCAGTTGTTGTCTACCTTGAAGGATTTGATCCTGATACAACAGATGCATTAATGGGTGGAATGATTAAATTGGAAATGGTCTTCTCAATCAATGGATTCGAATAGGTAAAAACTAATGAGAAGCATGAAGAAAATATATATTTCTCTCCTATCATTCACATTGGTAACATTGCTTTTCACAACAGCAACATTCGCTTTCTTCTCAGTAGCACACACTAGCAGTATTGATGGATTATCATTCGCTGCCTCAAGTGGAGATGAATTAGAGTTATCGTTTGATGGAATTGAGTATTATAATATTTTACCCTCATCACCTTTAGAGAAATCAGCTGATGGCATTAAATTATACGATGTCACATCATTAGATGGAATAAACTTTCAAACTGGTGGCTTGAGAGTAGTTGGAGAAGCAATACCTAATGAATATTATCTCTCATTTGATTTATGGATAAGAACATCTCAAGCAGAGCATGATATTTTCTTAATCAATGATGTTTCAAAAGGAATGAAATTTGGAGATAAGCGAGATGGTACATACTTCATATCTAAGGGAGTTACATGGAGATCGCCACTCACATTCTTCAATGGACCATCAATCAATGATGTAGTTCGTCAAGGAGACATAGGAATATATTACGCTAGTGAAGCACTTCGATTATCGATCATAGAATTAAAGGATGAGAATAATCTAAATGATCTAAGAGACGAAGCAGATTTAAGAGTATTTATGTACGACCCTTCAAGAAATCCTTACCGTGGGTATGGTGCAACATTTGGACAGTTTAGTTATTATTTCCAAAAAACAATGGTTTATGTAGACTTACCAAAGGAAATTCCTAATGTAAGCTTCAGATTATCTGAAATGGATCCAAATAATCCTTATCAAGCACTCGATAATGAATCCCTAGTAGCAACTCTTCAACCTTCTGGGCTTATTGAACCAAAAAAGAACAAAGAGTATTATTCAGGAAAAATACGAGTCAATGTATGGATTGAAGGATGGGATGCAGATGCATTTGATGCACTGGATCAAGATTTGATACAAATTCAATTACAATTTAAAGCAGCAAGAAGAGCAGAATAATCCAAGGATTAACTTAACGAAAGTTAATAAAAATAAAAAATAAGAAAAAGAGAATTAAAAGGAGACTAGGAAATGAATAAATTAGCTAGAAAATTAGTATTATCGGTATTAACAGTCGTTTTAACGGTTGTAGCATTAGGGACTACAACATTCGCGTGGTTTACGCTTACAAATACTTCTGTAATTCAACCATTCCAAGCACAAGTTGTATCTGACACTGGTATTGAAGTAGCAATTGGTTCAACATCTGCAGATCCACTAACATTAACATGGAAATCAGTTATCACAACTCAAGATATTTATAACTATATTGAATCAGTATATGGCGTTGATGCATTTAGATTCACTCATGTTAGTACTGTTGATGGTAGAAACTTTACAGGTGTTGATGGATTAGGTGTTGTAAATGGATATCTTGAAATTCCTTTACATTTCAGATCAAATAATGAACAAATTATTAAGTGGAAAGCAGTCAACCTATCAAGTACACCAGCATTATTTAGAACTGGGGTTCAATTCGTTGATAGCCAAGGTGTCACTCGTTTAGCAAATTCACAGTTTAATACAAATCTACAAGATGCAATGAAGATTTCTGTTACTGGTATTGTTGTTCGTGCAACAAATACAATCGGTACTACAGCTTATGAAAATCCAGTTAGTGAAACGAATACATTATCTGGTGGTATGACTAACATAGACTTACGTGGTGTCCAGGAAGAAGTATTAGTCGGTGGTACACTTCAGGATTTATATGTTGGTGTCAATGGAGCTCAAAACTACTATTTTAGACAAACAATGACTTTACCTGCTGGTTCAGGAACTGTCACTACTGTACCAACAGTTACAGTTGTTAATCCAGATGCAGATATTACAGTTTTAGAAATGTCTGCTGGCAATATTGTTACTGCTGAAGCTGAATATTATGGCAACATTATGGTACGTGTTTGGTTTGATGGTTGGGATAGAGAAGGTTATAACGGTTTATTAGGAAGAATGATCACAATCGGGTTAACATTCGGCGTATAATTGTAGTATAATATTAGTAACAAGCTTTCTAGTCAGGGATGGTGTGTAAAACTTACACACCTTCCCATCCATTTGGATAATTGGTAGATAGCAAACATACAAGGTGAGGGAATTATGAATGCAGAAAAGTTAAAGAAGGTTACTAGTATTGGAAAAATTGTTTTAAATGTTTTTTTCTATTCAGTGATTGTTTTTTTAATTTTGTTTTCAATTGCGAATATGAAGTTAAAAGAAAAAGATGATATCGCTAATATCTTTGGAAATGGTTTTACTACTGTCTTAACAGATTCTATGACTGGTGATCAAGCGGATTCTTTCACTGTTGATGATATCGTATTTGTTAAATTATTAAACGATGAATCAAGAACTGATTTAAAAGTTGGTGACATTATCACTTATTTCAGCATGGATATACCAGGATTAGGGATACAAGGACTAATTACACATAGAATTAGTGAAGTTATTACATTAGAAGGAGAAACCTTCTTTATCACGAAGGGTGATAAACAAGGTGCACCAAATGATGCTCCTATTCATATTTCTGAAGCAATAGCACTTTATCAATCTAAATGGGTTGGTGCAGGAACTGCATTAAAACACTTACAAACTCCTACTGGTTTTGCAACATTTGTAATTTTGCCAGTAGTGCTCCTACTGATATTCGAGGGTGTATTACTTGTTCGCAATGTGATCAAGCTTAACAATGAAAAGCTTGAAAAGAAGTTTGCAGTTGAACAAAATAAACCTATTTTTGATGTTGAAGCAGAAAAAGAAAAAATTAGACAGCAAGTTTTAGAAGAGTTAAAGAAAGAAAACCAAGACAAATAAAACGTAATCACAAATCGATTCGTTAGGAGTGCATATGGTAGAGTTTGCTCGTTACTATATCAACTTCATTAGACTTTTTTTTGCAAATATCGGTGCGTTCTTTAGAAGAATTTTTGAAGCGTTCGCCGATTTATTATTTAATGGGGTTGTTATTCACATACAAGATTTTATTGCAAGAAGTATAAACTTCACATTACTTGATTGGGTAATGGCTTTTCTTGTTTTAGTGATTAACCTTGCATTTATTGTTTTTTTGGTTTTGAAGCTTTACCAGGTTACAAGAAGATATGTTAAGTTTGCAAGAATTGAGATAGAAAAGGATGAACTTCTTGAAGAAATATCATTTTTGAATCAAAAGACAGTTGAATTAATCGATGAAAAAAATAAGATACTTGCACTTAAGGTTTCAAATCTTGGTGTAACACCTGATGATGACTCTAAAAACTTCGGTCAAACCGGATCAAACGAACCAGAAGATGAATATACTGGTCCTTCAAGATTCGTTAAATTGCTTCAAGTAGATAAAGAATATGAGAATATGATTACACAAATTCATATGAAAGATGAGGATATGATTACCTTAAGTGAATTAGTTAAGCGTTTTATCAATTTCTCAGCATCAAGACTAGGACTTTTCTACGATAGAAAAATTATATCTGCATTTTTTGCTGGTATGGCTGCTTCAAAAACAATGATTTTAGAGGGTATTTCTGGTACCGGGAAAACCTCACTACCCTATGCCATGGGAAAATTTTTCAATAATGATTCGGATATCATCGCTGTGCAACCCTCATGGAGAGACCGTGCTGAAATGATTGGATATTTAAACGAATTTACGAAGAAATTTAATGAAACAGACTTTTTAAAAGCTGTTTATAAAACAACATACCGTGATGACATATGTATCATCGTCTTAGATGAAATGAACTTAGCACGTGTAGAATATTATTTTGCTGAACTCTTGTCATTGCTTGAAATGCCAGATGCTGATGCATGGTTGATTGATATCGTGCCAGATAACCAACCTGGAGATCCAAAGCATCTGCAAAACGGTAAAATATTACTACCACAAAACGTATGGTTCATCGGTACAGCAAATAAAGATGACTCAACATTTACAATTACAGATAAGGTCTATGACCGTGCAACACCAATTCAAATCAATGCAAAAGCAGCATATATTGACGCTCCAGACACTGAAAGTGTTAATATGAGTTATGATTATCTAATTGAATTATACCGACAAGCAAACAAAGAACACTCCTTGTCACTGAAGGCAATTGAAAATCTTGAAAAGCTAGATGCATTCATAACAAAGAACTTAAAAGTTACATTCGGTAACCGTATCATGAAGCAAATCAGAGCTTTCGTTCCTGTTTATGTTGCATGTGGCGGATCTGAATATGAAGCATTAGATTACATGGTAGCTAGAAAAATATTTAGAAAATTCGAGAGTTTAAATCTACCATTTTTGCAAAATGAAATCAATGAGCTTTCAGTATTACTTGATCGTTTATTTGGCAAAGGTGTATTTACTGAGTGTCAAGACTATCTAAATACGATTAAGAAACAGTTCTAGTTGGGAGAATGTATGAAAAAAACAAGTGATTTGGTGAAATTTCATAGCGAGCTCAATGATGCATTTTATGAACTCGAGAAGGAAACTGAGTTTCCGAATCTATTTTATACATCTTTTCTTTCAGGTGAAAACACACTCACTCAAAAAACTGTCTCTGAAACCAAGACATTTCATGAAGAATGGATTGGTACCATAGAATCTTATTTTCCAAGTTTGGATAAAATCACTAAAGATCCTAAGTCTGGCTTGAAATATCTTCAAGAAGTTGTTGCAATAGAAAAGGCTAAGAAAACAAATAGTGATTCTATTAGACATCTAGCAGCAAATACCCATCTGATTAAAGAAATCAGAGATGGTCAAGTCATTCCTAAAAAAATTCTTACAACTCAAGCTGAAATCGAATATGCTATCTATGAAAATAGATTTATTAAGACTTTAGTCAATCGATTATTTGATTTTGTTAATAATAGATATGAGCTTGTAAAAAATAACGTTGAATCATTTCAGACAAAACAATTTAAATTGACATCAGCATTCGAAATTAGAGAAACCAAAGTGGATCTCGATATCGATATGAAATTTATAGAAGACCTTGAAAACGATGAAGTAGGTCGCTACAATCACGAATTACTTAATAGAATTCAGTTTCTCCTAAAAAAAGTAAATGGGATTCGTGTTTCACCATTTATGGAAGAACTAAAAAATGCAAAACTAGTGATACCACCGATTATGAAGACATCAATTTTGTTAAAAAATATTGACTATCAAAACTGTTATAATTTGTGGCTATATTTAGACAAATATAACGTTTTAAATTACGATGTTAATGTTACTGAAAAGAACCTCACATTTGATCGTTATTACTTAAGAAATGTTTATCAAACAGCACTAACCGCATTTACAACAGTTTATGCAAATCAAAAGGCATTAGAAGATCACTATCAATATCTAGATGTGAG